>URRG01000129.1 GCA_900550095.1 uncultured Oscillospiraceae bacterium | reverse complement strand
CTTCCGCGGAGCCATGGATGCGGTAGAAGGTGATCTCGCCGGGAGCGATGTCGCCTTCAAGGGTGCCGCGGGTGATGTCGGGCTCGTTGCCGTTTTCCAGAAGACGGTTCTGGATAAGCTGATATTTCACAGCGCCCTGGCTCAGTTTGCACAGGGGCGTGTTGCCGCAGTGGAAGCCCATGAAGGTATCCTTCAGGGTGTAGTCGTATTTTCCCTTGATTTCGGCGTCATACATATCCCTGGGAACGGAGTTGTTGATATCCAGCAGGGTTACGGCGTCGCCGGAAGCGCACATGCCGATATATTCGCTGAGAGCGCCGTAAATATCCACCTCGCAGGCCACAGGGATGCCCTTGGAGACCAGGCGGCTGTTCACGTAGCAGGGCTCAAAACCGAACTGAGAGGGGAAGGCGGGCCAGCATTTATCGGCGAAGGCCACATATTTGCGGGCGCCCTTGTTCTCTTCGGCCCAATCCAGCAGGGTGATCTCAAACTGCGCCATGCGGGGCAGCAGATCGGGATACTGATTGCCTACGCCCAGCTCCGCGGCCATGTCCTCCACGACTTCCTGGATGCGGGGATCGTTTGCGTGGGCTTTATAGGCCACCAGCAGATCCAGCTCGGAGTTTTCCTGAACTTCCACGCCCAGGTCATAAAGGGGCTTGATGGGGGCGTTGCAGGCAAAGAAGTCCTGGGGCCGGGGGCCGAAGGTAATGATCTTCAGGTTGGAAACGCCGATGAGAGTGCGGGCTACGGGAACGAAATCAGCGATCATATCCGCTACGTCCTCTGCAGTGCCGACGGGGTATTCGGGCATATAGGCCTTGATCTTCCGCAGACCCAGATTGTAGGAGCAGTTCAGCACGCCGCAGTAGGCGTCGCCGCGGCCATTAATGAGATCGTCGCCGTGTTCTTCGGCAGCAGCGGCATACATCACAGGGCCGTCAAAATTCTTGGCGATCAGGGTTTCGGGGGTCTCGGGGCCGAAATTGCCCAGGAAGACCACCAGGGCGTTGCAGCCGGCGGCCTTAACGTCCTCAACAGCCTTGAGCATATCCAGCTCGTTTTCTACCGTTACCTTACATTCATAGATTTCTCCGCCCTTTTTGGCGTATGCGGCGGCTACCTCGGCCCTGCGGCGCTCAGAGAGTGAGATGACGAAGCAGTCGCGGCTCACAGCGATGAGGCCCAGCTTTACGTCGGGAATATTGTGGATCTGATTCATCTTGCTACCATCCTTTCATTTTCCATAATGATCATATACAGCGCATACAACAGCCTTGCAGGGCTGCTGCAGATTTGCGTATGCACGCCGGAAGAAGGGCCGGAAGGCCGGCTCCGCTCCGGCATACCTGCTGCTTTGGGTGCGTTTCTTCTCACCGGTGGGAAGAAACGGGGGATTGTTTCTCACTTTGAGAACAGAAATTTTCAGAAGGGGCCCTTATAGGGCGGCGAGAGAAGAAAAGCTCTCTTTCAATGCAGGGTAGAGAGAACGATAGATCTCGTAGTATTTTTCATACTGCCAGTGATTTTCCCCGATGGGCGGCTGTGCGGGGTTCACGCGGATGACCTTCCGGCAGGCCTCGGGAACGCTCTTGTAAACTCCTGCGCCGACGCCGGCCAGAATGGCCGCGCCCAAAGCGGGGCCCTCCTTGTTGGCCACGGTCTTCACCGGCAGGCCGTATACGTCGGCCATCATCTGCCGCCAGAAGGGGCTGCTTCCGCCGCCGCCGCAGGCCAGCATCTCGCTGGAAACTACGCCCATACCCCGAAGGATATCCAGGCACTCTCTCTGAGAATAGATAACGCCCTCCATCACGGCTCTGAGCATATCGTATTTGGAGTGGATAGCCGAAAGACCGAAAAATACGCCCCGGGCGGAGGGATCCAGAAGGGGAGAACGTTCGCCCATCAGATAGGGCAGGTAAATAAGCCGGTTAGCCCCGATAGGGGATTTTTCCGCCTGCTTATCCATCAGGTAATAGGGATCCACACCCATCCCGGCAGCCACGGCCTTTTCTTCGCCGCAGAAGGTATCCCGGAACCATTTCAGGGAAAGCCCAGCAGAAAGGGTGCAGCTCATTACCGTCCAGCAGCCGGGCACAGCGGAACAGAAGGTATGCACACGTCCCTTTGGATCGATGGTCACGCTGTCTGAATGGGCGAACACGACGCCGGAGGTCCCCAGGGTGGTGAAGGCCTTGCCTTCCTCCACAACACCGGTTCCTACTGCTGCGGCCGCATTGTCGCCTGCGCCGCCTACTACGGGGGTCCCCTCTTTCAGACCGGTAAGGGCTGCGGCTTCTGCCGTAACGGTTCCCGTTACCTCGGGAGATTCGTACATTTTAGCCAGCAGGGAGGGATCGATCTCCAGCTTTTCCAGAACTTCCCGGCTCCAGCAGCGGTTTTTTACATCCAGAAGCTGCATGCCGGAGGCGTCGCTGACCTCGGTTGCAAATTCGCCCGTGAGCATATAGCGGACATAATCCTTCGGCAGGAGGATATGGCGGCATTTTTCGTAGATTTCCGGCTCATTTTTCCGCACCCACAGGATTTTTCCTGCGGTAAAGCCTGTAAGGGCCGGGTTTGCAGTGATTTCAATGAGGCGCTCTTTGCCGATCTTTTCGGTGATTTCATCGCATTCCGCCTGGGTGCGCTGGTCGCACCAGATGATGGAATTGCGCAGCACTTCTCCGTTTTCATCCAGCATGACCAGGCCGTGCATCTGGCCGGAAATGCCCAGACCTTTTACGGCGGCGGGGTCGGCGCCGGAATCCTCCAGAACCTGGCGGATAGTATCCCGGGCGGCGTTCCACCAATCTTTGGGGTCCTGCTCCGCCCAGCCGTTTTTGGGCTGATACATGGGGTATTCTACCAGAGCAGAAGCAACGGCGTTCCCGTCCGTATCAAAAAGGACGGTCTTTGTGCCCGAGGTGCCCAGGTCGATACCCAAAAGGTATTCTTTTTGGCTGCTCAATGTGTGTTCCTCCTTTTTTCCGCCTGAAACCGGCGGCGTATTGTTGATGAACGAATGAGACGAACTGCATTCTTAACGAATGGCTCCAGGAATGCAGGGGACGCAGGGCTCCGGTGCTCCGGTGCCCCAGCATCCCTAAAGTTTAGATAGAGGGGTTTTCTCCAACTAAGCCTACAAAGGCGCCCTGTTCGATTTCGGATGCGGCCTCTTCATGGGCGATCAGCCATTTGTTTCTGGCGAAGAGGAGCCTGTCCTCCCCCACGGGAGCGGGCTTTGTCTCCAGAGGAAGGTTGGTGTCTCTGTGCAGCAGCACCACACAGCGGAAGCCGCTTTCCTCGGTGTTGCAGGGGGCATAATGCAGCGTCGTGCCGTATACTTCCAGCATGGTTCCCTTCGGCACAAAGAAGGCCTCCGCCTTAGAGGTATCGTATGTATGGGTCTCGGGGTCGATATCCTGTTCCATTCCCAGCATGAGGACCAGATCTGTGCATGCGATATTGATCTCTGAGGAACGGTGGTATTCCAGGGCGTTCATACTCTTGTTTTTTCCGTTGCAGTAGCCGAATTGGGCGGGCAGACCGCCGAATTCCCGCTCTGTCACCTCTTTGAAGAAGGGCAGGGCCTCCATTTCCGGAGAAGAGGGGACATAAAGGACGGAATCGGGACAGGGGGTCTTTTCCATGGCCTCCACTACGGCGCTCAGGTCGTATCCCTCAATCACGTGGCCGTATTTCCGGAATTCGGGATCGCTGACTGTAAATTGTTTCATTACGAGCATCTCCTTATCATTGAATTGTATCTTTATTTTGAAAACATTTCTTACGATAACAGATTTATCCTATGTGGTCCTGGTCCTCACAGGGAGAGACCTGCGACGGCCGAGAAAAATCCGGCGCATATTTCTGCTGTCTCTAAAGGACAAGCTTTTTCCTATTCATATATATGACGGAATGACGCCGGTATGTCTTCTATCCGTTTTTCTGAGGAAACCTGCGAAGGCAGTCTATATATTGCCAAACACAGTAAGGATTTTGTATATCCATTTTGTCCAGCCCCTGGAAAGCGCAAAGCTCATCCCAGAGAAGAGCGATCCCCTCCACCTGATAACAGCCGGAGGCCATATCGATTCCCAGAAGGATAGGATAGATTCCCCGAAAAACGGGCTCCTGCTTTTTATATAAACGGATTCCTTTTCCTGCGTTTTCCACACGAAAGCCTCTTGGCTGTGGAAAAGTTCCTGACGGGAGCTTTCAGCCGGAGAAGGATTTCAAACATGCTGGGACGTAGGAGCTTCGTCATGGCTGCGGCTTCCGGCCCGGCTGTTTCTGCGGCACTATGCCGCCGGACGCTCTGAAGAAGCGAAATGCCCTTCCCGCAGCGCTGCCGCAGGTCTAGGGGCCGGTATAGGGACCCTCCCCGCGCCCTTGGGCGCCTTCGGGAAAACGGAGCGGTTCCTCCAGATTTTCCCTAAGCTTGATGACGGTTCTGGTAATGTATTGCTCCGGCGGACGGATCCCGCCCACCAGATAGTCGAATAAAAGCTTCACGGAGCGGTACCCCTGCTCGAAGGGTTCCTGGCAGATGGTGGCCGGTATGCGGCCTTTGCGGATGTATTCCCGGGTGGCGGGGATATCGTCGAAGGGAAGGACCAGCGGCTCCTGAGAAGACGGCCCCCATTCCTCCGCAGCCCGGCATACGCCGCCTACGCCGGCGCCCGCCACGAAAATACAGTTGGGCGCTTTTTCCCGGGGCAGTGAAAGCAGATGCTTCCTGGTCATCCGGTAAGAAAGACCGTCGTCATCCTGGCAGATGAGAAACCCCGTTTCCTGAAAGGATACGCCCTTTTCCCGCAGGACTTCCCGAAAGCCCTGAATGCGCAGGTTATGCCCTTCTATCTCTCTGGAGCCGGTGACGATCAGCACCCTAGGGCCGGGGATCCGCAGCAGAGAAAAGAGCCCCCCGGCAGTGCGGCCTGTCTGCAGGTAGTCGCATCCCACATAGGAGAGTCTGCCTGTGCCGGGAAGATCCGTGTTGGTGGCGATGAGAGGGACGCCCTTTTCCCGAAGCTCCTCTACCGCCCGGCGCGTTTCCGGGACGTCTATGGTGGTGGCGCAGAGCCCCGCGAGCCCTTCCGTGCCCAGGGCCCTGAGGGCCTCCGCGTGGGTTTGGGGGTCGTAGCCCTTGACCTGCCGGATCAGAAGAGAAACGCCGAAATCGGAGAGGTTCCGTTCCGCCGCCCGGGCGCCCCGGAGGATATCGTCAAAGAAGCCGTTGTCCACCCCGGGGAGGAGAAAGCCGATCCGGAGGGAACGCTTGATAGCCGCCAATTCCCTGCCCGCCCGGTTGGGCAGGTAGTTCATCTCCGCGGCCAGCCGGCGCACTTTTTCCGCTACTTGGGGCCGTACCCTGCCGCGCCCGTTGAGGACGCGGTCCACCGTTCCCCGGGAGACCCCCGCCGCTTCGGCGATATCTTTGATGGTAACGGCCAAGCTGTCTCCCTCCTTTTTCCTTTAAAAGGCACTGTATGCTGCAGTGAATGTGCTCGAGCACATTTTCCTCTTACTTCGCATTATAGGCTCAGTGCGGGAGAAAGTCAACAGAATCATATGAATTTTTTCCTATGATTCTGAGAAAATCCGGCTGTTTTTTTGGCTTTTTTGCCATATTCCTGTTTGACGGCCCGACGGCGAAACGGGAATGGTTCAGGCTTTTTAGGGACGCCCTTGATTGCAGCGGAAGGGGCCTTTGTGAGTATACCAAGAATACAAAGAAAAAGAGCATGTTTTTGGACCGGAACGCGGGAAAGAAGCGGCGGACGGAAAGTTTGCAACAAAAATCCATAATTTCGGGAAAGATGTATATTGCAGAGAACGGGCGGCGCTGTTAGTATAAATCTATGGGCTTCTCTGAACAAAAGCAGGGAAACGATGCGGAATTTTACATAATAATGGAGGGGTAATCATGGGAGCTTCTGCTCTGCGCACAGCGCTTGAAGCCGGAAAACTGAATGGGAAATTGGCCCATATCTACGTCTGCAGCGAGGAAGCGGCTGAAAAATACGCCCGCCGCGCCCTGAAAGCGGTGGATGCCTTTGAGGCCCTGTATGGGGAAAACAGGGAGCTGTTCCTTTTCAGCGCGCCGGGCCGCACGGAAGTGGGCGGCAACCACACCGATCATCAGCGGGGCCGGGTGCTGGCCGCGGGCGTCAATCTGGATGTGATCGCCGTTGTGGCCAGGAACGAGGGCACGCAGATCCGGGTGAAGAGCGAGGGCCATGCGGAGGACGTGGTGGACTGCGCCGACACGGAGCTCCATGAGGAGGAGAAGAATACCTCCAACGCGCTTTTAAGAGGCGTATGCGCGGCTTTTAAGGAAATGGGCTATGAGATCGGCGGTTTTGACGCTTACACGACGTCGGATGTGCTCACAGGTTCCGGCCTTTCCTCCTCCGCGGCCTTCGAGGTGCTGCTCGGCACTATTCTCAACGGCCTTTACTGCAAGGGCGAGGTGAGCGCCCTGAAGATTGCCCAGATCGGCCAGTATGCGGAAAACGTGTATTTTGGCAAGCCGTGCGGCCTGATGGACCAGGCAGCCAGCTCCGTGGGCGGATTTGTACAGATCGATTTCCAGGATAAGGATCACCCGGAGGCCCAGAAGGTCGACTTTGATTTCACGAAGTGCGGCTATGCGCTCTGCATCATCGACACCAAGGGCAGCCACTCCGACCTGACGCCGGATTATGCGGCGGTC
>URRG01000128.1 GCA_900550095.1 uncultured Oscillospiraceae bacterium | reverse complement strand
CGCTCCCAATCGGCCGGCGGCCCTTCGCTTCGGAGCAGGCCGCAGCGACCCCTATCCGCGCCCTTGTAGGAACGCTCTCCTCGACGCTGAAGCGGTCTCCCGGGAAATTCCGACGGAATTGGTTTACGGCCCTCCTGCCGGAAAGAGGACCGCAGGGCTTCCCGAGGTCTCCGGCGGCGAGCAGATATGGATAATGGAGCATATCTATGACCATTTCCAGGCCTTCAAGCCAATCTCCTGCTGTTCTGAAAGGCCTCCCTACGCCCGCTGTATCGATATGCTGATTCGGATCCGTGTAAACGTCAGTATGAAGCTCATTTCCAAAATGAAGGAAATAAGCGTGGATATACTGCCGGATCGCCGAAAAGCCCGTATAATCTCCAGCGCGCTGTTTTCCGAAAAGTTAAAATCCTACGCCGTGATATACCCAGAGAAAATGCTCATGTGCTATAAAGCAATATATGAGAGTTTAGACAGACTCTCCACTATTCCTAAAACTGTGTCCACAGTAACTTTTTCTTGACTATTTCAGGTTGAAGTAATAAAATAAATATATTTATTAATAAACTATATTATTTTTAGAAAGGCGGATATACATGCCAGCAAAAAAACAAATCACAAAGGAAATGATTTTATCATCTGCCTTTGAGATGTTGAAAACAGGCGGAATGGAAACTGTCAATGTAAAAGCACTTGCAAAAAAACTGAATTGTTCTACCCAGCCAATTTACCTTTCCTTTGAGAATATGGGGGCTTTACGTTCCGAATTATCATTATTAGCCGTCAATGAATTTCTGAAACAAATAAGAGATTATCCTATGCGAAGTAATTTATATGACATAGCATATATACAATTCGCAGAAAAGGAAAAATATCTTTTTCAATTTTTGTTTATGCGTCAAAATGCATTTGTAGAATTGCAGGAAGCCCTTTCTCCCATCATAAATAATTCCATTACACAGCTTATGGCTCAATATCATATTGAACGGGAGGAAGCCCACAATTTTCATGACCAGTTATGGGTACATACACATGGTATTGCTTCCATGATTGCAACTAATTTCTGCGATTGGGATATAAAAAAAGCTGAAAAAATGCTTTCGGAATGTAAAGAATATCTTAGTCAAAAATATGGAGGGCGAAGTGTTTTCAAATAAGGATTTGAGAAATCTGATTTTCCCACTTTGCATAGAACAATTTCTCTTAATGCTAGTGGGTATCGCAGACACCTTTATCGTAAGTTTTTCAAGTGAAGCAAACGTGTCAGGCGTATCACTGGTCAATTCCTTCAATACAGTTATGGTCTTTTTATTTACAGCCCTTTCCTCTGGCGGCGCAGTAATTATCAGTCAATATATTGGAAGCCGCAATCATAGAACAGCGGAAAAAGCCGCAGGGCAGCTTCTTATGGTTTCAGTTGCTATTTCTGCCATAGTTTCATCATTTATTTTGATTTTTGACAGACGACTATTATCTCTTTTGTTTGGAAAAGTAGACTCCGACGTTATGGAAGCAAGCGAAGTGTATTTGAAGATAACAACATATTCGCTTCCGGCATTAGCGGTATATGATGCCGGAGCCGCACTGTCTCGGAGCACAGGAAAAGCGAAAACCACGATGTATGTTTCCACAGTCGCTAATGTCATCAACATTATAGGGAATTGTATCGGTGTGTTCGTTTTGCATTTAGGGGTTGCTGGTGTTGCATATCCCTCTTTGATTTCCCGTATCCTTTCTGCCACAGCAATAACAGTTTTATGCTTCAAAAAAGGCAATCGACCTCGATATCATATAAAGGATATCGTTACATGGAACGGAAATCTGCTAAAAAAAATTATGAGTATTGCATTACCAAACGGAATAGAAAACGGTGTACATCAATTCGTAAAAGTGGCACTTTCAAGTATGGTCGCTTTGTTTGGCACTTACCAAATTGCAGCAAACGGGTTGGCACAAAGCATTTGGTCACTTGCCTCTATCATAGGGCTTGCAATGGCTCCCGCATATACAACAGTAATCGGTCAGTGCATGGGAGCGAGAGATATCGATAGCGGAAATTATTATTTTAAAAAACTAAATAAAATAACACTGATGCTTTCTGTCCTTTGGAACGCTTTTGTTTTTGCAATTACTCCGCTTATTGTTGAACATTCTTCTATTTCCACAGAAGCAAAAGCATTAGTAATATGGCTTGTCCTTATCAATACTATTTTCAATGGATTTGCCTACCCGTTTGCCGGCCCTTTGGGAAATGGGCTTCGCGCAGCAGGTGATGTCAAATTTACAATGCTTGTATCAATTTCTTTAACGATTGCCGTCCGCCTGTTTTTCTCTTTCTTATTTGGATTATGGTTGAACTGGGGCGCTATTGGTATTGCAATCGGAATGAGCATCGACCTTGTATTCAGAGGAGCTATATTTATTTGGCGATATAAGTCGCAGAAATGGACAAAAATTCAACTTATATAACAAACACCGGCATCATAGCAAAACCAGCCGAACCAGTCAACGGCAAGTAAAAGGGCATCGCCCGCAGCTGACAACCCCTAGCCGCCTTTACTGGCAGGTAATCAAGGGACGGCAGCCTAATGTGCTGCCGCTCTCTATGGTTTCTGCCAAGCATTTTACAGCTGGTCCCGCCCTGCAGCACATCGGGAACTCTTCAAAAAAGAGCTCCGGCCGCCTATTTCAACAGCCGGAGTCCATTTGTTCTGTTTAGGTACGGAGAAGCTATGCCCGACGTTACTCTATTCATCCAGCAATTCCATAAATTCTTCCCCGGTAATAGTCTCCTTTTCCAAAAGATAGGCAGCCAACCGGTGAAGCTGCGGCTCATTTTCCCGAAGGATTTCTCTTGCCTTCTCATGTGCCGTTTTCACAACCTCAATCACACGCTCGTCTATCCTGGAAGCCGTCTCCGAAGCGCAGGCTAAAGAAGTGTCCCCGCCTAAATACTGATTTTGAAGCGTTTCCAGAGCTACCATGCCGAACTCGTCCGTCATGCCGTAGCGGGTGATCATAGCCCTTGCCAGCTTGGTAGCCTGTTCTATATCATTAGAGGCACCGGTAGTCATATTATCCTCTCCGAAGATCAGCTCTTCAGCGCTGCGGCCTCCAGTGAGAGTGGCGATTTTATTGAGAATCTCCGTGCGGCTCATAAGCATGTGTTCGCCTTCATCCACTTGCATGGTATAGCCCAGAGCTCCAGAGGTTCGGGGAACAATGGTGATTTTGGTAACAGGAGCGGAATGGGACTGCCGGGCCGCTACAAGAGCATGACCGATCTCGTGATATGCCACGATCTTCTTTTCTGTATCCGATACCACAGCATTCTTCCTTTGAGCGCCAGCAATAACTGTTTCTACGCTTTCTTCCAAGTCCTCCTGAATAACTGCCTTCCGCCCTTCTCGAACAGCGCGGAGCGCCGCCTCGTTGATAATGTTTGCCAGCTCTGCGCCAGAGGCTCCCGCGGTAGCCCGAGCGATCACATCCCAGTTGATATCTGGTCCTATCTTTATATCCTTCGCGTGCACTAGCAGGATATCCCTGCGGCCCTGCAGATCCGGCAGCTCCACAGGCACACGCCTGTCAAACCGGCCGGGACGCAGCAGGGCGGGATCCAAGCTTTCCGGGCGGTTGGTAGCCGCCAAAAGCACCACGCCCTTCTGTCCGTCAAAACCGTCCATTTCGGCCAAAAGCTGATTCAGCGTCTGTTCCCGTTCGTCGTTTCCTCCCATACCGGCACCCGTATTCCGTTTCTGGCCGATCGCGTCGATCTCGTCGATAAATACGATACATGGGGCCTTTTCATTGGCCTGTTTGAACAAATCCCTTACCTTGGCCGCACCCATACCGACGAACATTTCCACGAATTCGCTGCCGGAAATAGAAAAGAAAGGAACTCCTGCTTCCCCGGCGACTGCTTTCGCCAGCAAAGTTTTCCCCGTGCCTGGAGGGCCTACCAAAAGAACGCCCTTTGGCAGCTTCGCGCCGATAGCCGCATATTTTTTGGGCTCATGCAGGAAGTCCACCACCTCCATAAGAGAATTTTTAGCCTCCTCCTGTCCGGCCACATTTTCAAATTTCACGCCGGTTTTGGCATCCGCCACATAGATTTTAGCGCCCGACTTTCCAAAGGAAAGGGCATTGTCCATTCCGCCGGGCATTTGATTCTGCATTTTCTTGCGCATAGACCGGTAAAAGATTTCCCCTATGAGGAAGAAAAACAGCATAGGCAGCACCCAGGTGAGAATAAGGCTCATCAGAGGACTCGCCTGGGTGGGGATAGCCGCCGAAAACCGAATATCGGAGTGCTCCCGCAGCTGCTGCAGAAGCCGCTGACCGTCGTCGGGCCAAACTCCAGTTTTATAGAGCCTGTCCCCCTCTTCCCCTCCTATAAAAACAAATTCGCCGGCAGACTCATCATAGGCCACCTCTTTGACCTCGCCCGCATCGATCATAGTGAGAAATTCATCATACCCCACTTCCTCTACTGAACGCTTAATCATGGACGGAAATACCAGCGCATTCAGAAGCATGATCACCACCATAGCGATCACCGCATAAAAAACAAACGGTTTTTTAGACGGCGTCCGCTTATTATCCACGACTTCATGCATATCATTTTCCTCCTTTTTCATTTTCCTTCTTTTTCCGGCTGTTCCGGGATATATTTCATCGTTCTTTTTGCCATGGCCTTACTGGCGTTTTCTGTGATCCGGCCTCCTATTCGGTGAAAATCTTCCCTCTCTTTCTCAGAAACCTCTTCGAAAATCTCATTCTGGAACTGCCCCAATAGAATATCCATGGACTCTATAATGGGAAACGCCGCAGGACACAACGAAAGATGGAGCCGCCTCCGATCCTCCGTATCCGGTTTTCGCTCCAGCAGAGATTTGCGTATCAGACTTTCCACTGCCTGGGATACATTCCCTTTAGAAAGCATACGAAGCTCGACGATATCTGCAGCCGTATCCTTTCCCGGGTTATTGTGCAGGAAACTGATGATCGTAGCCTCGATCAGAGTCAGGCCATACTCTTCGCAGATCTCTTTCAGCATGTATTCATGCAGTTTGATGACCCGGCGTATGCTTAGCAGGAAAGCTGTAGTCCGCTTCACTTTTAATTCATCCTCTCTGTAGAGTCGGCATCTAAAAAGTTCTAAATAGAACATTTTCATATCCATTATATACTGGGTAACGCCTCTGTCAAGGAAAGCTGCCTAAAATTAACGAAAGCTTTATATTTTCCGCTTTTCAAAACACACAACGCCTTCGATATCGGGCCGGCCTTCAGCCGCTATTCCGGCGGTATTCCATAGGCGTATACCGGATACCGTCTGTAAGCCGTTCCTCTGAAAGCGGAAAAAAGCCAAGACGCTCGTATATCCCTACCGCATAAGGAGACGCATGCACCGTGACGCGCTTCGCTTCGCTTTCGGAGAGAAGATGGTTCCAAAGCTTTTTTCCCACGCCTCTGCCCTGGGATTCTTCCCGCACAAAAAACAGGCATACATGGCTCATATGCTCCCTGGCCGCAATAATACCTAAAAGCTCTTCTCCCTCAAAGGCTCCAAAGCAATCCAGCGTATCCATTCCCTGGACGTCGTCGATAAAAGCCTCAAAGGAACGGATTCCCTCTTCTGAATATTCCGGCGCTTCAAACTGCCGGAAAGTCCTGCGGATCAACTCTCTCGCTTTCGGATCCGAACCGGCTGTCCTCCGTATCTCCATTCCGCTCACTCCTCTGCAAACAGTCCGCACTTTGGAAAAATATGAGAGCCCTCTTTATTCTCCCCGGCATGCCGGACACCGTTTTCACTGCCGCAGCCGGAAAGTTTTCGGGGCAAAGGTATATACTAAAAAACAAGCCGCGGCGCTGTAAAGCACACAGAATGCTATACACAAAATCCCGAACAGCGTTGTGGGCATTTGGAGGCGCATCAAATAAAAACACACAAAATAGGTAGCGGAAAGGGCAATCTGATACATCCCGCTTTTGACCTCGGTCCCCACATTATAAGGCTGCAGCAGATAATACAGCGTCAGATAGTGGATGGAAAAAAACACGCTCAGGCAGAGGATGGATATAAACAGAATCCCGTAATCCAACGGATTTTCCGTTCCACCGGAGCAATACAGCAGAAGCGCAAGCCCCAAGCCGATCACCAGGGCCGGCAGAAGATTGATCTTTATGATCTCCCGCAGGCGGATCTGAAACAGCTTTAGCACATACCCCGGCTGTTTATAGAAGGAATATGTCAAAAGGCTGTGGTCGCAGTTCATAAAAAGAGCCTTGGTAAAGCCTGTTCCCCTGTTGACGGCATACATGATAAAAACAAAATAGGGAAGAGATGTCATGAGCAGCTCGTTCGTTTTTTCCTTCACCTGCGGCAGATAACAAAACGCCAGCAGGAAGGCTGCCAGCAAAAAAAGACATACAGCCGCAATACGCCGGGAGGCCTTCCACAGAATCTTCTGATGCCTTTTGATGAACAGCTCATTGAGGTATTCAAAGCCTTTTTTACGGCTGGTGATACCCGTATCGGCGGAAATAGCCTTTTGACTCATCTTCTGAGAAAGCTCTCCGGCGGATTCCATCTGCTGCATTGAGCGGGACAGTATCTGCTGATACATTTCCCGATACAGGGAAAACGTCCAAATTTTCCGGGCGCCCAGAACCCCTGCCGGGACGGCGGCCGCCAGACACACCGCGCAGACCTGCCATGGGAGCGTTATCCCAGCGGCGGGCAGGCCGTAGGC
>URRG01000127.1 GCA_900550095.1 uncultured Oscillospiraceae bacterium | reverse complement strand
TCCCGGCCTTTGGCCGGAAGAAGGGAGCGAGAACCTGTTGGGAGGGCACCCACCTGTCTTTCGTAGGCAGGTTATTTTGCCACATTACGGCCAGGCGGGCTTTTGAGAGTATCAGCCGTCTGCTGCAGTCTTTCTGCGGCAGACGGTTTTTCTCTGTGGCAAAATTCTTCAGGAAGGATAGACACTCCCCATACTTCCATGGTATAATGAGCGTATACAGCAAAATTCCTGTCTCTTCCTTGAAAAATGGCTTTAGGAAAACGACGTCCGTATCCTATCGGAGCTGCAGATGCATCGCAGTTTTCGTTCCGCTTTTCATCCAATGATGAAAAGCGCTGGTCGTATAATAGATTCCCTCCCGACTGTTTGATTTTTTGAAGTTTTAAGGGAATCGCCGTTACTTTCTACAATATTTCTTCATTTTTTATATTTGTACGCAGCGGCAATAGCAATAGAAAAGCGTGCTGTTTTATATAACTTCAAAAGGGAGCGGATACAATGAACGAATATAAAATTTTCTCTGATTCTACTACCGATCTTTCCCCTGAACTGATTCAGGAGCTGGATGTGGAGATCATTCCCCTGACCTTCATTATGGGCGGTAATTCATACCTGAACTATCCCGATGAGCGGGAAATGACCAGCAAGGAATTCTACAAACGGATCCGGGCTGGCGAAACCTCCACCACCAACCAGCTGAACGCCGTGCAGTTCATAGAGGCATTTGAACCTTATCTGAAAAAAGGGGTCGATATTTTTTACATGGCTTTTTCCTCCGGCCTTTCCGGTACTTACAGCGCCGCCTGCATCACGGCCGAGGAGCTGCGCGCGAAATATCCGGAACGGAAGATCGTCGTAGTGGATACTCTGGCCGCTTCCATGGGCGAGGGCCTTCTCGTATATAACGCCGTGCAGAAGAAGAAAGAGGGCGCCACTATCGAGGAACTGAAAACCTGGGTGGAGGAAAACCGCAACAAAATGGCGCATTGGTTCACAGTTGACGATCTGAACCATCTGAAAAGAGGAGGCCGTGTAAGCGGAGCCGCCGCATTCTTCGGAACCGTGCTGGGGATCAAGCCTGTGCTCCATGTGGACGACGAAGGCCACCTGATCCCGATGGAAAAAGTCCGCGGACGCCGCCAGTCCCTGGACGCGCTCGTATCCCACATGGTAAAAACTGTGGAGCATCCCAATAAGCAGATGATCTTCATCAGCCATGGGGACGCTTTAGACGATGCCAAATATGTCGCGCAGAAAATCCGGGAAAAATTCCCGGTAAAGGGAATCTGCATCCATTCTATCGGGCCTGTGATCGGCGCTCATTCGGGGCCGGGCACCATCGCGCTCTTCTTCCTTGCCAAAAATAAGGATTAAAAAAACGCTGATTTTCATTTCCGTGAGCCGGAGATGTCAAAATGGAGGTAAAACCCCATGCCGGAAAGCAGAGAGTTTAAAATCATTACGGATTCCACCACAGATCTGACGCCAAAGCTGGTGGAAGAGCTGGACGTCCACGTGATCCCAATGGAATTCATCTTCGGCGACGAAGTATATCATAATTATCCCGACGGACGCGAGATGTCCAGCGAGGAATTTTTCACCCGCCTGAAAAACGGTGAAATGCCCAAGACCAACCAGATCAATACGGCTACCTTCCTGGAGACCTTCGAGCCCTATTTGGAACAAGGGCTGGATGTGCTGTATATCGGCTTTTCTTCCGCTCTTTCGGGAACCTTCACACGGGCGCAGGAGGCCATTGAGGAACTGAAGAAAAAATACCCCCAGCAGAAGCTCCTGG
Source organism: uncultured Oscillospiraceae bacterium (assembly GCA_900550095.1). Lineage (GTDB taxonomy): Bacteria > Bacillota > Clostridia > Oscillospirales > Acutalibacteraceae > UMGS1264. The sequence goes on along the minus strand of URRG01000127.1, from coordinate 5,018 downwards.
CGGCGGACACACTGGCCTATTCCATGGGCGAAGGCCTTTTGGTATACTATGCCGTGCAGAAAAAACGCTCCGGAGCTTCCATCGAGCAGGTGGCCTCCTGGATACATAACCACCGGCATTTTCTTTCCCAGTATTTCACAGTGGACGACCTCTTCCATCTCAAAAGAGGCGGCCGGCTTTCGGGAGCCGCCGCACTTTTCGGCACTATGCTCGGCATTAAGCCCATCTTGAGCAGCGACGCCGGCGGCCATTTGGTCCCTGTGGCAAAAGTGCGGGGCCGAAGGGCTTCTCTCGATATGCTGGTCAAAAAGATGGCCGAAACCATCCAGGAGCCGGAGCGGCAGACGGTCTTTCTTGTGCACAGCAACACGCCGGAGGACGCCAAATACCTGGTAAAACAGATCAAGAGCGCCGTAAAGGTCGGGGAGATTGTAGTCAACGACTTGGGGCCTATTCTGGGAGCCCATACGGGCCCTGGGGGAACAGCCGTCTTCTATATGGGAACCAATAAGGGAAAATAAATGTTCCTGCACGGCTGGGTATATTTTCGCAAAGGATATGCAAAAACACAAGCAGATAAAGAACAAAGGCTGTCTCTTCCTTTTATGGAGAGACAGCCTTTTTCCGCAGGTTGCAGCTCTGCAAATGCAGCCGCAGAAAAGCGTCATAGCGTCTGAAGCGCAGTACAGATACGTCTTCGGCCTTCAGGGGCGGCTGTTTTTCCGATAGGAAAGATAGTTTTCCAGAATCAGGACGGCAGAGACCGTATCTACCACAGATTTTCTTTTTTTGCCTCTTGTATCGGTGGTATTAAGATACCCATGCGCAGAAACCGTAGTGAGGCGTTCATCACGAAGCACAACCGGCAGCCCTGCGGCTTCTTCCAGCATATGGGCAAACTCTCTGGCTCCCTGAGCGCTTTCTCCCTCCGTGCCATCCATATTTTTAGGAAGCCCCAGGACAATTTCCTTCGCTCTCAGCTCAGCCGCCTTTTCGGCCACCTTCCGGGCAAGCCTTTCTCTGTCATACTCCGCCACCGTACCCACCGGGCTGGCCAAAAGCTCCATTTCATCGCAGATTGCCAGGCCTGTTCTGGCTTTTCCCAAATCTACCGCCAGAATTTTCATATATGCCTTCTCTCCTTTTACCATCCCGTGCCGCCGCTTCATCCGAAACCGCAAACACCGCCGCAGCCCGCCGGACTACGGATTTTTACAACCGGCTGTTGTGCCGCTGTACCGCCGCACAGCCTCGCACCACCGTCGTTTTGCCTCACTGTTTCCACCAGGACTGGGAAGCAAAGCTGGAGGTTTCCGGAGAAAGATGAGAAGCGTCCCCCATCAAGGGCACGCCTACGCAGGTCTCGCCGGAAAATTCCAGAATGCTCAGGGCCGTATTGTCCAGCCACGGGATCTCGCCGATCCTCTCTATGGGAAGCCCCTTTGCCCGGCAAAGAAGGTTCCGGATGGCGCAGCCATGGGAAGCGACGCAGACCGTCTGCCCTCTGTGCCGTTCCACCACCTGCAGAATCCCCTTCCAGACCCGCTCATAGACCTGCCGCATGCTTTCACCGCCGGGCGCCTGAAAATCCCAGGGCTCCTCATACCACTGCCGGGCGGCCTCGGGGAACCGCAGGGGAAGCTCTTCCCATTTCACGCCTTCGAAGGCTCCCGCGTCGATCTCCGCCAGAAGAGGCTCCTTTTCCACAGGAAGCCGGTGATATCGGTTCACAGCCTCTGCCGTGCGCACCGCCCGGATGAGCGGGCTGGTTACCATGGCGTCAATCTTCATATTCCGGCAGCGGAGAGCCAGAAGCTCCAGCTGCTTTTCTCCGTTGGGGCTGATATCCGTATCGATACGCCCCTGAAACACACCTTCTGTATTTCCCGCAGCCTCACAGTGGCGTATCAGCAAAATCTTTGTTTTACCCGGAGGGCCTTCCGTTCCCTTTGGGAAACAGATTCCCAGGGTCGCTTCTCCGCTCACAGGACCTTCTCCCCCTCTCGGTTCGTCTCATCGGAAAAGAGCTCCCTGAAAACAGCCAGCCCCCGTTCCTCATCATAGCCTCCCGGCACATTGCCATAATGCTTCAGGCCGTGAAACCGGCTGCGGAGCTCTTCAATCTCTTCGCCGCTCATACGGATGGACTCCGTATCACTCATGGAACGAATAACTTCCATCAATTCCTCCCGGCTGCATCCGCAGAGCTCCAGCAGCCGACGGGCTCGTTCCGGCGCCGTTTCCTCCACGCGGTTCAGCAGCGCCGGGAAAAACGTGGTGCAGGCTCTGCCGTGGGGCACGCCATACCGTTCTGTGAGCACATAGCCGTACGGATGGGGAAAGGAAGTGCCATTCGCGGCCAGCACAAAACCCGCCCACAAAGAAGCCTCATAGAGCTCCTTATGCATGGCCTCCGTGAGTTCTTCCCCCTTATACAGTTTATACAGATTTTTCCAGAGGACAGGAATGGCCATTTCCCCAAAGGATGCGGTGATTTTACCGCATTTCGGGGAAAAATATCCTTCCGCCGCATGAGCGAAAGCATCCAGGCCCGTTGTAATTGCAGCCGCCCGGCTCATGGAATATGTATACCTGGGATCCCCAAAAGAAAGGGTCGGATACAGAGATGGGGCTGAGATGGATCGCTTCCGTCCGTCCGGGCAAGTAAGCACCGAAACGGAACTGATCTCGCTGCCTGTTCCGCTGGTGGTTCCCACCACAACCGAGGGAAGAGGCCTGCCGGGCCACTTTTTCTCAAAAAGCGCCTCCTCCGGAAGCTCCGGATCCAGGGCCAGCACAGCTACGGCCTTGGCCGCGTCCATGGGGGAACCGCCGCCGATGCCTATAACAAAATCCGCTTCTTCCTGCCGGCAGATCCGAGCCGCCCTGCGGCAGTCCTCAAGGCGTGGATTTTCCCCGATGCCGTCGAACACCGCCCAGAATATCCCCATATCGGCCAAAGCCTTTTCCACATCCTGCCTGGCTCCGCTGGAAACAGCCGAGTGCTTTCCTGTCACAAGCAGGCAGCGCTTTCCAAGAGGCCTCAGAAGCTCCCGATTCCGCCAGATAGCCTCTTCACCGCCTAAAAGCCGCACCGGTATAAAAAACTCATATTCCTCCGAAAACGGGTAAGCCTCCTCAGTTCCAGAGGTCGTTTCCAACATTGTGTCTTCCACGGGCGTTCATTCCTTTCCATCCATACTATTTTGCCGCTCCGGGCCATAGAGCTCACCCGCCGCGTTCGCAGGTGACGATGCAGCGGGCCGCATATGCACTTAGCCATTCTGTAGGCATTCGACAGGTGCAGAGCTCACTTTCTTCCGCCAATCCCCAAAAATATTTCTGCTTTTACCTAAGCCTCTGCCAGGTCACAGGTATTTTACCAAGGAATTACCTTGCCCGTCAGCTCCGTCACAGAGGAAAGGCCATGGCTATCCAGATATGCATTCAGGCCCTCTTTTATTTTGATAGGAGCATAAGGGTCGGTAAAGAGCACCGTCCCGATCTGAAGGGCGTCTGCTCCGGCCAGAAGCATCTCCACCGCGTCCTGCCACGTGGCAATGCCCCCAAGCCCCACCACGGGGATCTTTACCCGCTGGGCCGCCTGCCACACCATGCGCACCGCCACCGGGAACACCGCTGGGCCGGACATGCCTCCTGTATTATTGCGGATGATGGGCCGCCTTGTGTTGATATCGATCCGCATTCCCGTAAGAGTATTGATAAGGGAAATCGCATCTGCTCCCGCAGCTTCTGCAGCGGCGGCGATCTCGCCGATATCCGCCACATTTGGGGAAAGCTTCACCATCAACGGCTTTCTGCAATGCCTGCGCACCTGGGAGGTAATTCCTTCCACACCGGCGCAGCTTGTGCCGAACTGCACCCCGCCCTGTTTTACATTGGGGCAGGAAATATTCAGCTCCACCATATCCACATCGGAATCGGAAAGCTTTTCCGCCATAGCGCAGTATTCCTCCGGCGTATTGCCCGCGATGTTGGCGATCACAGCCGTGCCCTGTTCCCGAAGCCAGGGAAGATCTTCCCGGAGAAAATGATCCACGCCCGGGTTCTGCAGACCCACTGCATTCAGCATGCCGGAGGACGTTTCCGCAATGCGCGGAGGCGGGTTTCCCGTGCGTTCCTGCAAGGTGATCCCCTTGCAGGAGATCCCCCCCAACTCGGAAAGAGGATACAACTCCCCATATTCATGGCCGAATCCAAAGGTGCCGGAAGCAGCAATCAAGGGGTTGCTCAGCTCCACCCCGGCAATATGTACTCGAAGATCCGCCATTGTTTCCAGCTCCTTTCCTTATGTAAAATCCACCAGCCGGGCGTCAAAAACGGGGCCGTCCTTACACACATGCCCGTATCTCCAGCCGGATTCCGTATCCGCTCTGAGCCTGCAGGCGCAGCCGAGGCAAGCCCCTACGCCGCAGGCCATCCGTTCCTCCAGAGAAATCTGGCAGGGAATGCCGCGCTTTTCCGCCTCCGCCTGGAGCGCCTTCAGCATAGGAGTCGGGCCGCAGGCAAAGATTTCCCGGCAGTCCTCCGGCAGAAAAGCCGTCACCAGCCCATGCTCTCCGGCAGAACCATCGTCTGTAGTGAGAATGAGGCCGCAGCCAGCCCTTTTAAAATCCTCCTGCAGGATCACAGCTCCCGCATTGCGAAAGCCTGTTATCACCGTGGCGTTCTTTCCAAACCGCTTGGCAGCCTCCAGAAGAGGCGGTACGCCGATGCCTCCCCCTACAAAACAAACCTTGCGGGAAAGATCTCCCAGCGTAAAACCGTTCCCCAGAGGGGCCAGGATATCCCAGAAATCCCCCACCCGGCTTTCCGCCAGGATGCGCGTCCCATCCCCGCGGATCTGGAAGACAAAGCGCAGGGTCTCCTCCCCGATCTCACAGATGGAGACAGGCCGGCGCAGGGTTTTGCCGGGAACAAATATATGGGCAAACTGCCCGGGCGCCGCTGCTTTGGCCATTTGGGAACGGACGGTCACATCGAAAATATCCTCCGTA
>URRG01000126.1 GCA_900550095.1 uncultured Oscillospiraceae bacterium | reverse complement strand
GATCGAAGTGATAGTGACTAATCAGCAAATAATCGATTCCCGTAAAAATATTTGGATTGGCAGGAAACTGACTTCTCCGACGCACAAATGGAATATTGCCAAATACCGGATCGAACATAATCCTTTTACCCGACAACTGCATAAAAAATGAATTATGTCCCAGCCATATCAATGAATTGCCGTTCACCGCATCCAACGAACGAAGATAATTGACCTTCGGTTCCCACTTTACAGTACGTTTTTCTTTTCGTTGCGGGCCGCATCGAGGGTTGTTTGTCAGCGCGTCTTATTCCAATGTGATTTTGAATACAACGGGTTTATCGCTTCTCACAGTGTCGGTGTGAATGTGGAGTCCGTTTCCATCCCGTTTCCACTGAGGGATTTCATCAAATCCCAGGACGCGGACATCCTTAACGATGCCGTGGAACAGGGGGAGGCGGGAAGCGTCCTGTTCAGCCAGAGATGTGAGATTTACACTGCCGCCTTCCGCATAATTGAGAACAGCGGCATAGAGATAACCGTTGTGCATGGTATAGCGGATATCCTCCTTGGTGAATACCTTATCCACGGCGTCCGTGAATTGCCCGCCCTGGATCTTGGTTGGACCTTCGGCGGCTACCCGCCAGGGTCGGGAACCATAGATAGCTTCGCCGTTTATCTGCATCCATTGGCCGATTTCGGTGAGAACCTGCCGGTCTTCCTCTGAAAAGCTCCCATCGGCCTTGGGGCCCACGTTCAGGAGCAGTGTGCCGTTTTTGCTGACAATATCCACCAGATCGCAGAGGATATCCTTTGCCTTTTTGAAATCGTTGTTTTCCGTATAGCACCAGCTGTTTTTGGCGATAGCTGTATCCGTCTGCCAGAAAAAAGGCTGGATGTCGGCAAATTGGCCCCGCTCGATGTCCACTACAGCGCAGCCGAAATCAAATGCGTCATGTTTGTAATTGATGGCTACTTCTTCGCCCCATTCAAGGGCGCGGTTATAGTAATAGGCGGCAAATCTCCGAAGATAAGGCCTGACGGCGCTGTGTTGGATCCACCAGTCGAAATAGACGATCCGAGGACGGTAACGGTCTACGATTTCACAGCAGCGCAGAAGCCAGTCTTCCAAAAATTCCTGAGAAGGGGTGGGGGTAGAGTACAGATCCTGATGGCTTTCGGGCTCCTTTGTAGCAGGCCAGTAGAAGTCTCCGCACTCCATGGGCTCTTTTACGTCGCTGTCGAAATCTCTGCCGTGGCCCATAAAAAACCAGTGTTCAATCCGGTGGGAAGAAGCTCCCGTTATGATCCCGCGTTTTTCAAAGGCAGTCTCCAGTTCTCCCAGGATATCCCGCGTGGGGCCCATTTCAGCGGCGTTCCAGTGGGAAAGTTCGCTTTTGTACATCTGGAAGCCGTCGTGATGCTCGGCCACGGGCACGACATATTTGGCGCCTGCCTGCTGGAAAAGATCGGCCCAGGCTTCCGCGTCGAATTTCTCCGCCTTGAACATGGGGATAAAATCCTTATAGCCGAAATCTTTCTGAGGACCGTAGGTTTTGACGTGATGCTCAAATTCCGGCGAACCCTGGATATACATATTGCGGGGATACCACTCGTTTCCAAAGGCAGGCACGGAGTATACGCCCCAGTGAATAAAGATTCCCAGCTTTGTGTCCTTATACCACTCCGGGATCCGGTATTGGGAGAGGGACTCCCAAGTGTCCCGGTATTTTCCGGTTTGAATGACCCGGTCAATTTCCTGGAGATACGCGGTTTTGTCCATATTGATTCTCCTTTTTAAAATGTAGATGTATGGGCCTATTAAAACGAAACGTTTCGTTTTCTTGCGTCCAGTATAGCGTACTTGCCGTAAACAATCAAGGGGTTTTCAAAATAAAAAGCGGCTTTCCGCAAAAACACAGGCATTATAGAAAGAGAGGACTGTATGCTGTACGGCCGTTTAGCTTGTAATAGTTTTTATCAAGACCGTCAAGACGGTCGTGTCAAAAGCGTGGGCCTGTTAAACTATATAAAAAACTAATTCTGGAACTGTGCTGTTTTTATAATCCGCTTTTTGGGAAATACTTGACTTCCCGGGGGGATCCTGCTAAAATAGTTCAGAAAGAAGAGAGGTCGAAAAAGGTTGGATCAGAGCCAAATCGGCCGGAATTTTTGAGTGCTGTGCGGAGCTGGGAAATTCTCTCGTTTCCCAGTAAACCAGTAGTGAAAGCGAATGCTGTTCTGCAGGTATTCAGAAGAAGTGAGGGCTGAATCTCCCCGAGAAACTCAAAGAGAGACGGAATTTCCGTCTCTCTTTTTTAGAGCCTTCCGGAGCAAGGCGCCAAAAAACGCTTCTTCCGCGATATGAGAGTCTGGGCCGTTTGTTCAGGCAAGCAGGCAAATAAAAAAGGATTGCGAGGAAAAAGTATGAAGAGAAACGATATTCACAAAGTATTGATTATTGGTTCCGGCCCTATTATTATCGGCCAGGCCTGTGAATTCGACTATTCCGGAACACAGGCGTGCAAGGCTCTTAAGAACCTTGGGTATGAAATAGTGTTGGTAAACTCCAATCCTGCCACGATCATGACCGACCCGGAAACGGCGGACGTAACCTATATCGAGCCTCTGAATGTGGAGCGTCTTTCCCAAATCATCGAAAAGGAACGCCCGGACGCACTTCTTCCCAACCTGGGCGGCCAGTCGGGCCTCAATCTCTGTTCTGAGCTTGCAAAGGCCGGTGTGCTGGAAAAATACGATGTGAAGGTTATCGGCGTACAGGTGGACGCTATCGAACGCGGCGAGGACCGCATGGAATTCAAGGAGACCATGCAGGAGCTGGGGATCGAAATGGCCCGCAGCGAAATTGCGACGACAGTGGAGGAGGCTCTCGCCGTTGCCGATAAATTAGGATACCCTGTCGTGCTGCGCCCCGCTTACACGATGGGCGGCGCCGGCGGCGGCCTTGTGTATAATGTGGATGAACTCAAGACCGTATGCGCCAGGGGTCTGCAGGCCAGCCTGGTAGGGCAGGTGCTGGTAGAGGAATCCATTCTGGGCTGGGAAGAGCTGGAGCTGGAGGTCGTCCGCGACGCTAAGGGCAATATGATCACCGTTTGCTTTATCGAAAATATCGATCCTTTGGGTGTGCATACGGGCGACTCCTTCTGCTCTGCGCCTATGCTTACGATTTCTGAAGAGGTACAGAAGCGCCTGCAGGACCAGGCTTACCGCATTGTGGAAAAGGTGGGCGTCATCGGCGGCACAAACGTGCAGTTTGCCCACGACCCGGTTTCTGACCGGATTCTGGTCATTGAGATCAATCCCCGCACGTCCCGTTCCTCTGCATTGGCATCAAAGGCCACTGGTTTTCCCATTGCGCTGGTATCCGCTATGCTGGCCTGCGGCCTGACGCTGGATGAGATTCCCTGCGGAAAATACGGGACGCTGGATAAATACGTTCCCGGCGGCGATTATATTGTAATCAAATTTGCCCGCTGGGCCTTTGAAAAGTTCAAGGGCGTAGAGGATAAGCTGGGCACTCAGATGCGCGCCGTAGGCGAGGTCATGAGTATCGGCAAAACCTATAAGGAGGCCTTCCAGAAGGCGATCCGCAGCCTGGAAAACGGACGATACGGCCTGGGATTTGTAAACGGCTATGAAAAGAAGAGCAAGGAAGAGCTTCTGAAACTGCTCTATACACCTACCAGTAATCGTCAGTTCATCATGTATGAGGCACTGCGTAAGGGTGCCACAGTGGAAGAACTCTATGAACTGACAAAGATTAAACAGTATTTCATTGAGCAGATGAAGGAGCTGGTGGAAGAAGAGGAGACGATCCTTTCCCACAAGGGAAAGATGCTCCCTGCGGATATGCTCAAAACCGCCAAGCTGGACGGCTTCTCCGACAGGTATCTCTCGAAGCTTCTGGAGCTCCCCGAGGAGGATATCCGCGCCGAACGGGAGAAACTGGGGATTGTGGAAGCCTGGGAGGGCGTTCATGCCAGCGGCACGAAGGATTCTGCCTATTATTTCTCCAGCTATCATATGGAGGACAAGAGCTCCGCAAGCTCCAATAAAAATAAGATCATGATTCTGGGCGGCGGCCCCAACCGTATCGGTCAGGGCATCGAATTCGACTACTGCTGTGTCCACGCAGCGAAAGCCTTGAAAAAGCTTGGCTTTGAAACGATCATCGTCAACTGTAACCCGGAGACGGTCTCTACCGACTACGATACCTCCGATAAGCTCTATTTCGAACCCCTTACGATGGAAGACGTGCTGAGCATCTATCACAAGGAAAAGCCCTTGGGAGTGATCGCCCAGTTCGGCGGCCAGACGCCCCTGAACCTGGCTGCAGGCCTGAAAAAAGCGGGGGTCAACATTCTCGGCACCACGCCTGAGACTATTGATCTTGCAGAGGATCGGGATCTGTTCCGCGCCATGATGGAAAAGCTGGATATCCCCATGCCCGAATCGGGAATGGCGGTCACTGTGGAGGACGCCCTTTCCATCGCTCATACAATAGGGTATCCGTTGATGGTGCGCCCCTCTTATGTGCTGGGCGGACGCGGTATGGAAGTCGTCCATGACGACGATGACATGACCTTCTATATGAACGCCGCAGTAGGCGTGACACCGGACAGACCCATTCTGATCGACCGCTTCCTCCATCACGCTACGGAGTGCGAGGCCGACGCCATCAGCGATGGGGAGAATGTATTCGTTCCCTCTGTGATGGAGCATATCGAGCTTGCGGGCATCCATTCCGGCGACTCCGCATGTATCCTGCCTCCCAAGGGGCTGACGGACGAGCAGATCGCCACTATTAAGGAATACACCCGCCGCATCGCCAAGGAGATGCATGTGGTGGGCCTGATGAACATGCAGTACGCTATTGAAGACGGCAAGGTGTATGTGATCGAGGCCAACCCGAGAGCATCCCGCACTGTGCCGCTGGTATCGAAGGTGTGCAATATCCAGATGGTGCAGATTGCCACCGATATTATGACCTCGCAGTATACGGGCAGGCCTTCTCCTGTTCCCGCTCTGAAGGAAAAGAAATTTGCTCATTACGGCGTAAAAGAAGCTGTATTCCCCTTCAATATGTTCCCGGAGGTAGACCCTGTTCTCGGGCCGGAGATGCGCTCCACAGGCGAAGTGCTGGGGATTTCCTCCGATTTCGGGGAAGCCTTCTATAAGGCGCAGGAGGCCACCCAGACGAAGCTGCCTCTTTCAGGCTCTGTTCTGATCAGCATCAACGACCGGGACAAGGCCGAGCTGGAAATGGTCGCCAGAGGCTTCCACGAATGCGGCTTCGAGATTTATGCCACCGGCGGGACCTATGCGGCGGTTACAGCGGCTGGCATCCCCGCCAGAAAGGTTGCTAAGATCGCGGAGGGAAGGCCTAATGTTCTGGATGTGATCACCAACCGCGAGGTCTCCGTCATTGTGAATACGCCCATCGGCAAGAAGGGCGCCACGGACGACAGCTATATCCGCAAGGCCGCTATCAAGAGCAAGATTCCCTATATCACCACGATGGCCGCCGCAAAAGCCACTGTGGAAGGGATCCGCGACGCTAAGCGGGCGGGGAAACTCCCTGTGAAATCTCTTCAGGAATATCATGCTCAGATCACCGATAAAGAATAAAGGCTGTTTATCCCGGCCATTTCTGAAAGCTTCTTGGAGCTGAAGAGGACTCCGCACCATCTGGGCAAGGATGCTTCTGGAAAATAAAAGCGTTCCTCCGGTACGATACCGGAGGAACGCTTTTTCTCATGTAACAGCCGCCGCATAAGGATTGTTTTATTTCCTTAGGGCGCTGAAACGGCGGGCCAGCGTTTCAAAACGGCGGCACACATCTTCAAGCGCAAGGTATTCGGGCATTTCGTTCAGATAAATGTGCATTCTGCCCTGGAAGGGGCGAAGCCAGTGCTCTGGGATACTTCCAAGTCCAATGACGGCCCCCAGAATACTTCCGGCAGTGGCGCCCGTACAGTCGTTGTCTCCGCTCATGGCCACGGTCTCCCCGATGGTTTTTGTGAAATCCCCTTTTCCGATCATGAGTCCCATGACCACATGGAGGGCGTTTGTGAGAGCGCTGCCGTTGAACATTCCCGCATACCGCTTCCAGGTGAGGTCAAAGGCTTCCTGATAATCGGCGGGCTCCTGTTCCAGCGCCCATCGTATACCCTCGGCAAAAAGGCAGTTTTCCGGGATTTCCGTAAGGCCGATACGAACGGCTTCCATGGGATCGCTGACGCAGAAGGCGGCGGAAATAGCGGCCGCCATGAACATGGAACCGTAAACACCGTTGCGCCGGTGGTTGATGGAAGCGTCCCGATAGGCCAGCTCGGCGGCTTTTTCCGGCCAGCCGGGGAATACGTATCCATAGCTGTCCGCTCTGGTCCAAGCGGCGATATTCTGCAGATTCGGGTTTCCCTCAAGGCCGGCCTCAGGGAGAGGCGTTCCTTTCAGAAGATTGTGCAGCAGCTTTCGCTCGCCCCACCAGCATCCCCTTTTCCCGCCGGAGGGGTAATCGGGCCCCAGAGGCAGATAGCGCTTCCAGATTTCCGCCATATTTTCCTGGGTAAATTCGGGGCCGTAGGCCTCCATGGTCAGAAGGCCGAGAAGGGTATAGATGGTGTCGTCGTCTGGCGGGACGGCGTTCATGCCGGATTTAGTAAGATCCTTTTTCCTGCCCACGATGTAATGAGGCTCCTCTGGGTTCCGCACCTGGCTCCAGTAGTCTGCAAGGGGGAAGCTGTCCCCAAACCGCTCGGCCCAGCTCCTGGCCGCGGGGATGGGTTCGAATTCCAGGGCCGCCCCCAGTGTACAGCCGGCCATCCTGCCGCAAAAAGCGCCC
>URRG01000125.1 GCA_900550095.1 uncultured Oscillospiraceae bacterium | reverse complement strand
GGAGCAGGGAAGGGGGGCTGTTATATGCGCTGTGGGCTGAGCCGCAGGCGTCCGGGGGCGGGCCGGAGGAAAATCCTGCTTCTGGCGGCAATTGCAGCGGCGCTTTTGGTGGCTTTTCTCGAATTTCGGTTGAAACCGGTTTTGGAAGAAATCACCCGGAACGAGGCTGCTGCGCTCTCTGTGGAAGCTGTGAATACTGCTGTGAATGAAGCCCTTCAGGAGGAGGGTGCATCGTATGAAAATCTGGTGCAAATTGAAAGAAATAACAATGGTGAGATTTTGGCAGTGAGCTCCAATGTCGTGCAGATGAACCAGCTGAAGGCGGAAATCCTGAAAAAAGCCCAGGAGAGTCTGAAGGAGTTCGGCCATATGGATATAAAGGTTCCCGTTGGGACACTGCTGGGCGGTGAGCTCCTGCATGGAAGAGGACCTGAAATCCCAGTTCGGATTACGCTGACAGGAAACATAACGGCCGATTTTACCAGCAATTTTGAATCTGCGGGTATCAATCAGACGAAGCATCAGATCGTAATGGAGCTGAATATCCATATTTATACATATCTTTCAGGGGCCAAGGCCGGGGCCGACCTGACTTCGTCCGTTCCCATAGCGGAAACGGTGATCGTAGGCGAAACGCCTCAGTTTTTCGCTACATCAGAAAACGCTTCGTCCAAGGTTTCCTGAGAGAAGAGAGACGAGAGATTTCCGCTGTCTGCTCTCTTTTCCTGTTGAAGGGAAGGCTGCAGAGAATTCTGCAGTTCCTTCCTTTTTCTTTATTTTTTCTTGACAAGCCCATGGGGATTTTATACCATGAAGGATATGGACGATTAAGAGAAGATAAGGAAAAGATAAGGGGAGTATGCATGTTTTCTTCGATTCGGGACACTGTGCGGGACAGAGAAATGATGCGCACGATTTTTTGTTTGGCCTGGCCCACGGTGATGGAGCAGGCGCTGCAGACCGTTGTGCAGTATGCGGATACGGCTCAGGTAGGGGCCATAGGCGCCAACGCTTCTGCGGCAGTAGGGCTGACGACCACCATGATGTGGCTCATAAACGCGCCCATGTTTGCATTGGCCATGGGAGTGCTTTCCTGCATTTCCCGGGCGCTCGGAGCAAAGGATACGGAGCGCGCTCAAAAGGCTGCCGCCCAGTCTGTGCTTATTACGGCGGCGCTGGGCGTGGCGCTGGGGGCCGTCACTCTTTCCATCAGCCCCTTTCTGCCGGGCTGGCTGGGGGCCGCGCCGGAGATCCAGAAAGACGCCTCTGTGTATTTTGCCATCGTCTGCGCTCCTATGCTGTTCCGCGCTTCCAGCATCGTATTCGGTTCGGTGCTCCGCGCTACGGGGAACACGAAAACGCCTATGGTCATCAATACGATCATGAATATAATGAATATCGTCCTGAATTTTCTGCTGATCAACCCTTCTCAGACGTGGAAGATCGGTTCTCTTTCCATCCCTATGTGGGGCGCGGGGCTGGGTGTGGCCGGAGCGGCCATAGCCACGGCTGCGGCCTATGCGGCAGGCGGGATCCTGATGGCTGCCGCCGCCTGGCGGGATCCTGTGCTGGGGCTTCGGGGGCGGAAGATACGCTATGACGGCGAGGTCATGGGCCAGTGTATCCGCATAGGCACCCCCATAGCGGCTGAAAGGGTCACCGCCTGCCTGGGCCAGGTAGTGTTTACCTCTTTGATCGCTAGGCTGGGCACCATCGCCATGGCGGCCCATTCCATCGCCATTACAGCGGAGCAGGCGTTCTACATCCCCGGCTATGGGATGCAGGCTGCGGCGGCAACTCTTTCCGGCCACTCGGCCGGCGCTAAGGATGAAAAAAAGCTCATGCAGTATTCTTCCACCATAACCATGATCGCTGTGCTCTTTATGGGACTTCTGAGCGTACTGCTGTTTCTGTTTCCCAGCGCCGTGATGCAGATCTTTTCCAGGGACCGGGAAGTGATCGGGCTGGGGGCGCAGGTGCTGCGCATCGTGGCGGTTTCAGAGCCCTTCTTCGCCGTGGTCATCATCATGGAAGGTGTTTTTAACGGTGTGGGAGATACGAAGATCCCCTTTGTCTTTTCGTTGGTTTCCATGTGGGGCGTGCGGATCCTGTTTACATATCTCTGCGTTTCTGTCTTCCATTTGGGCCTTACAGCCGTGTGGCTCTGCATGGTGGGGGATAATATGACCCGCTTTGTCTGTATGGTGATCCGCTACGGAAGGGGAAGCTGGAAAAAACATCTGGGATTTTCTTCTGCGAAAAAGGCTGCAGACCAGGCTGGCAGCTGATTGTGGCCGGACTCTTTGCCGCGCCGCCTGCAAGAGCGGCGATTGAATTTTCCGCCCGTTTGGGGTACAATAAGAGGGCCGTAAACCCGCCGGTGCTGTGAGAACGGTTCCGGCGGGTTTTTGGATCCGGCGTTTGAAGCGCAGGATGAACATGAACGCTGAATCGGAGGATCGATATGGAATTGAAGGAAGCTGCCAAGCTGCATGAACAGCTCAGTGAGCAGATCGAATACCATAATAAAAAATATTATGTGGAAGATGCCCCGGAGATCGACGACTATGAATACGATATGCTGTATCTCCGCCTGCAGAATCTGGAGGCGGAATTTCCCCAGCTTGTGACGTCCGATTCCCCCACCCAAAAGGTTGGCGGCCCCGCTCTGAATACCTTTGCGCCCGTTTCCCACACCGTTCCCATGGAAAGCCTTCATGATTCTTTTTCAGAGGAAGAGCTCATGGATTTTGACCGCCGCGTTCGGGAAACGGTAGAGAGGCCTCTCTATGTGGTGGAACCGAAATTCGACGGCCTTTCCGTTTCTTTGGAATACCGGGACGGCATATTTTTCCGCGGTTCCACCCGGGGCGACGGTTTGGTGGGGGAGGATGTGACGGAAAATCTCCGCACCATACGCACGGTGCCGAAGGAGCTCAGAGAGCCGATTCCTTATCTGGAAGTCCGGGGCGAGGTGTATATGTCCCATAAAAGCTTCCTGAGCCTGTGTGAGCGGCAGGAACTCAACGAGGAAAAGCCCTTTAAAAATCCCAGAAATGCGGCGGCCGGTTCTCTCCGCCAGAAGGATCCCAGGGTGACGGCTTCCCGGGGATTGGATATATTTGTTTTCAATATCCAGCAGATCGCAGGGCAGGAGCTTACGAGCCACGCAGAATCCCTGAAGCTTCTGCGGGATCTGGGCTTCGCTGTTTCTCCTCTCAATAAAATCTGCTCCTCTATGGAAGAGGTGATCGAGCGGGTGCGGGAGATCGGCGATATGCGCGGAGCTCTGGATTATTCCATCGACGGAGCCGTTATCAAGGTGGATGATTTCGCAGAGAGGGAGCTTCTGGGAAGCACGGCGAAATTTCCCCGCTGGGCGGAAGCCTTCAAATATCCCCCCGAGGAAAAGGAAACCGTTCTTTTGGATATCGAGGTGAACGTAGGCCGCACCGGCGTTCTGACTCCTACCGGTATTTTCGAACCCATCACCCTGGCGGGTACCACGGTCAGCCGCGCTACGCTGCACAATCAGGATTTTATCACGGAAAAGGATATCCGTATCGGTTCCACGGTGGTTCTGCGGAAGGCGGGGGAGATCATTCCCGAGGTAGTGCGGGTGGTTTCCAGCCCTGAGAACGCTGCTCCCTATTTCCTGCCGGAAATCTGTCCCTCCTGCGGGGAACCTGCCCTGCGGGAGGAGGGGGAAGCCGCCCTGCGCTGCCAGAATCCGGAATGTCCCGCTCAGCTTGTACGGCATCTGATCCATTTTGCCAGCCGTGACGCTATGGATATCGAAGGGCTGGGCCCTGCAGTGATCGAGCAGCTGGTGGAAAACGGTCTGCTGCATTCCCCCGCGGATCTCTATGCTCTTACAATGGACCAGCTGGTTTCTCTGGAGAGAATGGGGGAAAAAAGCTCTCAGAACCTTTTGGACGCTATCGCAAAATCAAAGGGAAACGACCTTTACCGGCTGATATTTGCCCTGGGAATCCCCCATATAGGGCAAAAGGCCGCCAAGCTTCTGGCCGGACGTTTCGGCTCTATGGAGGCTGTCTGCCTGGCTTCTGTGGAAGAAATCGCCGCTATAGACGGTTTTGGACAGATCATGGCGGAAAGCGTCCGCCGATTCTTCGGCCTGCCGGGTTCGGCCCATCTTGTGGGGGCGTTGAAGGATGCCGGTCTCAACATGCAGGGGGAAGTGCAGGAAACGGGGAATCTGTTTGCGGGGAAGACCTTTGTGCTGACGGGAACGCTGCCCACTATGTCCCGGAAAGAGGCATCGGAGCTGGTGGAAAAGCACGGCGGCAAGACAAGCTCCTCGGTTTCAAAGAAGACCTCCTATGTCCTTGCGGGGGAGGACGCGGGAAGCAAGCTGACCAAAGCGAACCAGCTCGGTGTGCCGGTCCTTACAGAAGAGGAATTTCTCTCTATGCTGGAAGGAAACGCTTGACAAAAAAACCGAATGTTTTTATACTAAGGACGAAAATCTACCCGTATGTATTGGGAGAAAAAGAGAGGTTCTATGAAAAAAACACTGTTTGTCAATAAAGCGCAGCTGGAAAAGATAGTGGAGCAGTTTCCCACTCCCTTCCATCTCTATGACGAGAAAGGGATTCGGGAGAGGGCCCGAGCCTTGAAAAAGGCTTTTTCCTGGAACAAGGGCTTTCGGGAATATTTTGCGGTGAAGGCTACGCCCAATCCGTTTATTCTGCAGATCCTGAAGGAAGAGGGCTGCGGGGTGGACTGTTCCTCCCTGACGGAGCTGATGATGGCGGAAGCCTGCGGCTTTTCCGGGGAAGAAATCATGTTTTCTTCCAACGATACTCCGGCGGAGGATTTCCGCTATGCCAGAAAGCTTGGCGCCACCATCAATCTGGACGACCGCACCCATGTGGAGTTTTTGCAGGAGACGGCGGGGATCCCGGAGATCATCAGCTGCCGGCTGAATCCGGGTGGATATTTTTCCATTGCCAATTCCATTATGGACAATCCGGGGGACGCCAAATACGGCATGACAAAGGATCAGATGAAGGACGCTTACCGCACCCTGATGGAAATGGGGGCCAAGCGCTTTGGCATCCATGCTTTTCTGGCCAGCAATACCACTACAAACGAATACTATCCCACCCTTGCTCGGATCCTGTTTCAGTTTGTGGCGGAGCTCAGGCGGGAAACCGGCGCGGAAATCGCTTTTGTAAACCTTTCCGGCGGTGTGGGGATCCCCTATAAGCCGGAACAGGAGCCTGTGGATATCGCCGCAGTGGGCGACGGCGTACGCCGGGCCTATGAGGAGATCCTGGTTCCGGAGGGAATGGGAGACGTGGCGGTTTACACCGAGCTGGGCCGGTATATGCTGGGGCCTAACGGCTGCCTGGTGACCACGGCCATCCATGAGAAGCACATTTATAAGGAATATATCGGGCTGGATGCCTGCGCGGCCAATCTTATGCGCCCCGCCATGTATGGAGCCTATCATCATATCACTGTTATGGGCAAGGAGGACGCCCCCTGCGACCATAGATATGATGTGATGGGCGGCCTTTGCGAAAACAACGATAAATTCGCCGTGGACCGCATGCTTCCGAAGATCGATATGGGGGATCTGGTGGTGCTTCACGACACGGGAGCTCACGGCTTTTCCATGGGATATAATTATAATGGGAAGCTCCGTTCGGCGGAGATCCTCCTCAAAGAGGACGGTTCCGTCCAGATGATCCGGCGGGCCGAGACACCGAAAGACTATTTTGCTACCTTGGATTTTACCGGGCTTTTTGGCCGGTATTGATTCGTTCCGTGCAGGGAGCCGGAACTTTACACAACAATAGAATCCTTCATATAGCGCGTTTCTGCCGGAAGGGGCAGGACGCGCTTTTTCTTTTCGAAAGACCGGCGGGAGGGGGTTCTCAGCTTGTCTTTTTCTGCGTATATATGCGGAAAGGGAGAAACAGACGGAGGACATAAAAAATGAAAGGCCGGTTCTATCTTCATGGGTTTGTCCATATGTATAGGAAAGAAAGGGAGGACAAGATATATGGAACCTGTTACAGATCAGCGATTTGACGCGGCGGTTTCCCTTTTGAGCGGCTCTCTGGGCGGCCTCCTTCTCTCCATCCCCGCGGGGATCAAGCGGCAGGTGCAGGAGATCCGCATACGGGCGGGGTATCCGGTGGCTCTGAGCTGCGGAGGGGACGTTTATTTTCTTACAAGGACAGGCCGCCTGACCTGCTCGCCGGAAGGGAGCCTTTTTCAGATGGACTGGGAGGCTGTGGAGGAATGTTTCCAGCTTCTATGCGGGTTTTCCGTATACAGTCATGAGAAGGAGATCCGCCAGGGATATCTTTCCCTGCGGGGCGGGCATCGGGCCGGAATCTGCGGGACAGCCGTAATACAAAACGGAGAGATCGTCTCTCTGCGGGATGTTACCTCTATCTGCCTGCGCATCTCAAGAGAATATCCGGGATGTTCAATGCCTCTTCTTCAGAGGATGAAGGAGAAAGGCATGGAGGGCGGACTTTTGCTGGTGGGTGCTCCCTCCAGCGGGAAGACGACCGTTCTGCGGGATATAGCGCGTCAGCTCTCCACAGGGAGCCTGGGGGCCATCCGCCGGGTGGCGGTGATAGACGAGCGGGGGGAGCTGGCGGGAGTCTATAAAGGGATCCCGGGAAACTTTCTGGGGCCCTGCTGCGATGTTTTGGACGGCTACCCCAAGGCGCAGGGGATCCTGCAGGCAGTCCGCTCCCTGGCGCCGGATTGTATCCTCTGCGATGAGATCGGGAGCGAAGAGGATACGCGTTCCCTTCTGCAGTGCCTCCATGCGGGGGTGACGGTGATCGCCAGCATTCATGCCGG
>URRG01000124.1 GCA_900550095.1 uncultured Oscillospiraceae bacterium | reverse complement strand
CCTGTTCCGGTTCTGTACGCAGGTATGCAGATACATAAGCGAAACATATGGGAAACAGGATCAAAAGCCTGGTCAGCCTTCTCGGCCCTCTCTCAGCTCTCTCAGCCTGCCGCCCCGGAAAGGACCGCCACGGCCCGGATGAGCACAGGAACGGCGGCGCTGGTGAGAACGCCGTTTATGACGGCATAGACCGCCACTTCCTCGGAGCTGCCCCGCATGAGGATGGGAAGGGTGGTATCCTCGCTGGTGGCCCCAGCCATGGCGACGCCCGAAAAGCTGTTGAGCCGCTTCATAACCGCGGGGGCCAGAAGGAAGGTAAAAAACTCCCGCATCAGGTTGGAAAGGAACGCCGCGGCGCCGGCGTCGGGGCCGTAGAGATCCCCCAGCAGTACGCCGCTGAGGCTGTACCAGCCCATGCCCGCGCCGATGCCCGCCGATTCCCAAACCGAAAACCGGGTGAAAAGGGAGCAGAGGGCCCCTCCCGCGAGGGAGCCCAGCATCACCCCTGCAGGCGTCAGGCAGGCCCGGAGATCCATCTCCCGCAGCTTGCGGATCACCACCCGGTTGGCCCCCACGCTGACTCCCACCGTGAACATCAGCACATAGAGGATCCCGTCCGAGCATCCCTCCACCGCCTGCAGAAGGCCCTCCGGCAAGGTCTGGCCCCCGCACACGCCGCAGGCCAGAGCCAGGATCACGAAAAGAGCCGTCCAGTCCCGCCCGGCCGCTTTTTCCTTTTGTGGCGCCCCGGCTTTTCCGGCTCTCTCGGCTCTCTCAGTTTTCCCGGCCCTCTCGGCCCCTCCCGCCGGGCGGGCGGTCCCGCAGGCTTCTTCTGCTTCTTCTGCTTCTTCTATTTCTTCCGCTTCCTCCTGTTGCTCCGGCCCCTTCAGCGCATCCGATTCTTCCGCCTCTGCTGTCCCTGCCATATCTGCAGCTTCTGCCGCACGGCACAACCGTACCGCCGGGCGGGCGGTAAACAGGTACACAAAGGCCACGGAAAACGCCATGGGCAGAAACGCCAGAAGCAGGCTGGAAAGCCCCAGCTCCGAAAGCTCCTGCCAGAACCTCTCCCTCTGCCCCAGCAGCGCCCCCATGGAAAAAACAAGGAACAGGGTGCAGCCCATCTGCAGAAAGGAATTTGCCCTGTGGAACCGGGCGGGAAGACGGCATACCCACACATACCCGATCCCTATTCCAAAACACATCACCGCCAGAATCAGCATACGCCTTCCCGCCCTTTCCATTCAAATTTCCCCGAGGATGATACAAGCGACGACACCGCGTACCGCCTAACTGCATACTGCCTGCTGCGCACACTGCGCAAAACGCCTGAAGCCCGAAACGGCTATGAGGCAGAAGAGACCGGAAGCTTTGAAGACGCCGAAAACAGCCAAAACATTGAAAGCAATCAAAACGTCCAAAGCACTGAAAGCGCTCTCCGCAGGGAAGGAGGAAGCCAAAGAAAAAGCGGGGCTGTTCCCGCTTTTCCCCCTGTTCCCTAATAGAACCTTTTTCGGTCTCTTCGTCCCTTTCATCTTCCCGGCTTCTGTTTTTCTTCCTCCTAGTTTTTCAGCCGTTCCGTTTCTTCCCTTCTCAGCTTTTGAGCCTTTCATCGGAACTCTTCCGGATGGTTCCGGCTGTAATGAAAGATATACTGCTGGGCTATGCCCGCCCAGGGCCCGAACATTTCCGGTGATTTCCCGGGAAACAGCGTCTCCATGGCCCGCTTCATCCACACGTCTACAGGGAAGACCTCCAGCCGGTGGAGGCCGTAAAGCAGGGTGCAGTCCGCCACCTTGCGGCCTACCCCCAGGATCTTCATCAGCGCTTCCCGGGCCTCCGCCACAGGGATGCCCCGCAGCTCTTCCAGCACAAGGCCTTCCTCCCGCCGGGCCACGCGCCGGGCTGCGTCCGTCAGATACCGGGCCCTGAAGCCGCACCGCAGGGGGGAAAGCTCCTGCGGCGAAAGGGACGCTAGCCTTTCGGGCCCCGGAAAGCCGAAGCCCTCCTCCGACGGCTCCCCGAAGGTCTCGCACAGCCGGGAGACGATCCCCTTGATCCGGGGAATATTATTGTTCTGAGAGAGGATGAAGCAGCAGAGGGCCTCCCAGGGATCCTGGTTCAGTATGCGGATCCCCGGGGCGTAGGCGGCGGCCCTCGCCAGAACCGGATCCAGAGCAGAAAGCTCCCCGCGGATGGAATCGTAATCCCGTTCCAGGTCAAAGTACGCCCGCCAGCCCTCATCCTCCCATAAAACGGAACAGGAAGAGGGACCGGCCCTCATGTGGCGGCTCCCGGCCGAAAAGCGGTATTCCCCGCCGGGAAGCGCCTCCCACCGGAAGCATTGGCCGCATTCCAGCGTGGCGGAAAGGTCGAAGGAAGGAACCGGCTCCTGCCGTTTCAGGGAGGGGACCTCCAGCGGGGCGCAGACGCCCGCCGGCGCTTCCCGAAGGGGTACAGCCCTCATCGGCCTGCGCCCCCCATGGCGGGCTTGTCGTCCTCAGGCGCCATGCGGCCCGTGAGCCATGCGATGGAGCGCTCGATGGCATCCTTGGAATTGCCCCAGTCTGCATTTTTGTTCCGGTAATCGAACATCCGGCAGAAGTGGGTGATATCCTTGCCGGCCTCCTTCAGGTAACGCATGGAAAGCTCCTTCGTATCGGCAATAAAGGCTTCCATGCCCTTGCGGTTCATGGCGGAAGCCGCCTTCAGCAGCAGGCGGCTGTGGGGGAGGCAGAGGCATTCCTGCTCCCGGTAAAGCTGCCGGAACTCCGCTTCCCTGAGCCAAAGGTGCAGAAGGCTTTCCACCAGGTGGTTCCGGTTTTTCTCCATATTCTCGCAGATGAAGCAGGTTTCCCCCGGCCCGGGGCCCTGAGGAGCGGAGGAACCGAAGAGCTTCTTTTTCGTCTCTGTTCCCTCGAAGGCCCTTTCTTCCAGCTCCTTTAAGTGGCTTTCCAGGATCAGCGCCACGGAAAGACGACTCCCCACGGCTGTGATCTTGTCGAAATGGCGGGCGCAGAAGCCCAGCCGGTTGGTCTCGATGCGCACGTCCGGCTCCATCATGGCGGCCCCCGTTATGTATTCCGCCAGGCGGTCCTCCAGCATCTTGTCCATCCGGCAGAGAGGGCATCCCTCCTTTGGTTCAAACAATTCGCTTATAGGTATGCTGCAGATATCTTCCTTCAAAATCGATTCCTCCTTACGGTCCTGTTCCCCGCGCCTCGTATCGCTGTATTACCGTATCTGTATTGCCATATCGCGTTTACGCACATACGCATATATCTGTGCCGCACGGGCCGGAGTCTCCCTTTTGCCGCCCATTCCGCCGGCGTCCTTGAATTTTTCACAGTTTCCACAGCTCGATTGTGGAAAACTCCCCCAGGCCGCTCCTGAAGCCGTTTTTCACAGCAATCCCGACTGTCTGCAGCTCCCAAAATGCGCCGGCATGCTTCTGTTGCGAAGAAAAGATTTCTATTTCAGACTTATT
This sequence comes from uncultured Oscillospiraceae bacterium, assembly GCA_900550095.1. GTDB lineage: Bacteria > Bacillota > Clostridia > Oscillospirales > Acutalibacteraceae > UMGS1264. The sequence goes on along the minus strand of URRG01000124.1, from coordinate 3,395 downwards.
TTCAATATACAGGTTTTTTAGAGAAAACAGCCCCATTGTATGGTGGGTAAAATCCCGCCGTTCCCTCTGTGGAAAACTTCCGGCTTCGTTTTTATTTTCTTCTCAGGAACAGCAAGGTTTCGCACGGCATCCATTGTTCAGGCTGTATTGTATCATACTTTCATGCAAAATGCTACGACCCTTCCGAAAAAGCTCTGAAGCCGTTCTTTCTTTTCCACAGACATGTTCAAAACTTTTCCGGATTTTCCTCAAAACTGCCTGTAAATTTCCTTTCAGGCCCTATACGGCGGCGGCAGCAGACATTTTCCAAACATGTATTCGTATTTTCAGCTCCTTCCGGCTCCCATTTTTTACGAAGAGTTTTGAACTCGGATTTTCCTTACCGTTTACATAACATATATTTTCACAGCCCATTCCACACTTGTATTTTTCAGGAAAAACAGGTCTTCAGGGAGTTTTTCACACTTTCCACCGAGTTTTCCACACCTATTGAAAACTTATCCACCCAGATTATGTAAACACCTCCATTACAAAGGGTATAAATCCAATTTTATTCATATTTATAATTCTTAATTACTTGTTATACAAAGAGGAAAATATTCCGATATCCTTCTGCAGTCCAAAATCCCCAAAAAGCGCGTCCAAACGGGCAACAGCCCCATTTAAGTCTGTTTTATCCGCTTTTTCCGCAAAATCTTGTTCGGAACAACGGAAAAACTGCCCCATAAATTGTGGAAAACTCTTCCAATGAGAAATTTTTTGCTTTCCTTCGTCAATTTCCCCTTTTTTTTGATAAAAATATGGTATACTGTTATATCAGCGAGTTTTCCACCGGAAATGTCGAACAGGTTGAAAAATCTGAGAAACCGAATCGCCCCGTAATTTGGGGATTTTTTACCGGAAAGGAACATCTTTCCACAGCGAACGGTGAAAAAGGTGAAAAAAATGTTGAAAATCGGGGAAACGCCGGCGGCAGAAAAATGCCTGCCGGGCGCCTCTTCTTTTCTTCCTTCTCTTTTTTCTCTTCGTTTGAAGCCGTATTTGAAACCGCGGGACGGCTCGGACGCTTTAAGGGCATTCGCATCTCCGATCCGCAGCCGGGCGGCGGGCGGAACGGTATGGATGCGCGGGCTTCCGGCTACCGCATACGGCCCTGCTAGATATGCAGCGCGCCGAACATGCAGAATATGCAGAAATCCCTAAACTGAAAAACCGAAAAGACACAAAAGACGCCAAAAACGCCAAGGCGTGAAGGCGCGAGAGCACGAAAGTAAGAATGCCCAAAACAAAACGCCCTCGGGACACAAGCTGTAAGGAAACAGGAGAATACAGGGATTCTGTATTCAGAGATACAGATACAGAGACACAGAGACACCAAGACACGAAACGCCGGGCCGCGGGGCCGTCAGGTCATCAGGTCAAAAGGGGAGAATGCCGGCAAGCCGGCTGGACGGCTGTATGACTGGACAACAAAACACGGGGTTCCCGGCGAAATTGGAGGATATTACCATGGACGAGCGAACGAAACGCCCTTTTAATTCCGGATACAAGGCTCATACTAAAACCGGCAAAGCCGGAAAAAATGGGGGCCGCCCCTCTCCCGGAGCGGAAGGCCCCCGCGCCCGGGAAAATGCTTCGGAGCCCCGCAGCGACGTGCTGGCGGGCCGCAACGCCGTAACGGAAGCCCTTCGCAGCGCAAGGCCCATCGACACCCTCTATGTGGCAAAGGGAGCGCTCAAGGGCTCCCTGGCCGCCCTGGCCGCAAAGGCGCGGGACGCGGGGATCGTGGTGAAGGAAACGGATCCCAGAAAGCTGGATGCCCTCAGCGGAGGCGCCGCCCACCAGGGCGTTGTGGCGCTGGCCGCCGTGAAGGAATACGCCTCTCTGGAGGATCTGTTCCGCCTGGCGGAGGAACGGGGCGAGCCGCCCTTTTTCCTGATCGCGGACGGGCTGGAGGATCCCCACAATCTGGGCGCTATCCTGCGCACGGCGGAATGCGCCGGGGCCCACGGCGTCATCCTTCCCAGCCGCCGCTCCGTGGGCCTGAGCTGGGCCGTGGGCAAAACCTCCGCAGGAGCGGTTGAATACGTGCCCGTGTGCCGGGTGGCGAACCTGCCCTCAGCCATAGAGGAGCTCAAACAGCGGGGAATCTGGATCTACGCCGCGGATATGGACGGGGAAACCTGGTGCTCTGTGGATCTCACGGGCCCCATAGCGCTGGTGATCGGCTCGGAGGGGTTCGGCGTCAGCCGCCTGGTGAAGGAAAAATGCGATTTCATCCTCTCCCTGCCGATGAAGGGGCATATCAATTCCCTAAACGCTTCCGTAGCCTGCGGGGTGCTCTGCTATGAGGCCGCCCGCCAGAGGGCCGGGATCGCGGCCTTCCGAAAATAAACGGACGACGGCTTGAAAAGGCATGGAAATAGAACCGGCGCGGGGAAACGCCTTTCTTCGAGGTATGGCCGCGGATATGCGCGGACGCCTGCGGGCCGGGTATACCCGGATTCATCCGGCACAGCTTCATGCCGCATAGCGGCATAGCGATACGGTATTTCGGTATTTCAGCAGGCTTGCTTTGCGCCTGTACCGCCCCTGCACAGCCCCTCGCCCGCTTCTCACGTCTTTGGATTTTTACGTTTTTTTGCTTTGTATGCCTGTTTGCTGTATACTTTACACTTTACGCTTTTACAGAATGACGGTAAGGAGGACGCCTTATGGAGATAGAAAAACGCCGCAGGCCCGAATCACGGGAACCAATGGGGTCCATGAATCCGGCGGGACCGGCGGGATCGATACGGCTGGACACGGACGCCGGAGACACAGTGAAAACCCCGGCATCGCTCTCTTCGCCTTCAGACGGCATGGACGATCCGGACGACCTGAGCATAGATGAAATCCTGGCGGACGTACACGCCCGCCGGGAACTGTTCGACCCGGAAAACCGCTTTATCCCCCCCGCCGTCTTCGAGGACGCCCTGCGGCCCTCTGCTTCCGCCGCTGCTCCGGCCTCTTCCGGGAAGACGGAGCCGGACGGAAAGCGCGCCGCTTCAGAAGAGCAGGAAACCGCCGCGAAAAAAGCGGAGACCACGGACGCCGCCGCAGGCCCGCAGCCGGCCTCCAGGCCCACAGCCGTCATTCGGGAGCCTTCCCCCAGAAGGCCCGCCGTACCCCCCGCCATAAAAATCGAAAGCTCTCCGGCCTCCGGGAAGTCTTCGGCCGCGCGGGGTATGCCAAGCGCGGCGGGCACACCGGATCCTGCCGGGAACCGCAAAAACAGGAAAGACAAAAAGACAGCGGAGGAAAAGAACCGGCAAACCGGTAAAAACAATAGAAACGAAAAAAACAACACAGACAATATAAACGGCGCAAACGGCAGACCCGGCAGGCGGGGCCTG
>URRG01000123.1 GCA_900550095.1 uncultured Oscillospiraceae bacterium | reverse complement strand
CGGGGGCATTATATGGGAGACGGTTTGCAAAGAAAAAGGAATCCCATGAAAAAGCGGATTTTTACTTGCAAAGCGCAGGTAAGTATGCTATGATTAAAAAAGTCAGTTTAAGAGTTTCGGAGGTGCGCTATGACAGCGTTTGAAGTGATATTCGGTATTGTGCTTCTTCTGGCTTCTCTTGGGATTATTCTGGTGGTCATCCTGCAGGAGGGCCATCAGCAGAATATGGGGGCCATCACAGGAGGAGCAGATACGTTTTTGGCGAAGAACAAGGCCCGTTCCGTGGATGCGTTCCTTTCCCGGTGGACAAAGGTCATTGCCATTGGATTTTTCATCCTGGTGATCGCGCTGAATGTTTTTATGTTCTTCACAAAATAATCGGAAGGCATTGAGCACCCCGCTTAACCGGCGGGGTGCTTTTCTGTGAAAATAATTGCGCTCCCTTCATAAACCGCTGCTGATATGCAAATGGTAAGAAACAGGCGAAGACCGGCATAGATGGGAGAATACCAGCTCCGGCCAAATAGAAGAAGACGGGCCGGGAGCTGAGGATCGAACGGCAAAGGGCATAGGCTCTTAGAAAGAGAAGTTAAAAATGAAAAAGAAAATGATGAAAAAAGACACCAAGTGGAAAAAGAGAAAACACGGCGGAAAGAAAAAAGGGGATTCCGTTCGTTTGCAGCCGCTCAGACGTGCAGGCGCGGCGGGCGGGAAAAACATCCCTTCGTCCCAAAAGACGGCGAACAAATCAGCCTTTACGTCGGAGCCAGGCCGGCCCGGAGTGCTTCGAACCAGCGGGCGGGAAGCGGAAGCTGTCCTGCTTTCCCTGAGCCGGAATTTCGCCTTTGCACGTCCCACGGATGGAGGCGAGGACGTATTTATCCGGGCCGAGGATCTGGCGGGCGCTTTCCCCGGCGACCTGGTTCGCCTTTCGCATATCGAGGCGCAGGAAAAAGGCCCCAGCGGGCGTGTGGAGACGGTCATAAAAGCCGGGAGCCGGACGCTTACGGGCGTTATAGGGGAAGAGGACGGGATTTGTGTATTTCTTGCGGATACATCTCTGCGGTATCCGGTGCCGGTTGAGAAAAAGTACAGAATGAACGCCAAAGCGGGCGATAAAGTCAGGACGGAGTTCAGGTTCTCCCGTTCCGGCGAGCTTTTGGCCCAGGTGATTACGGTTTATGGTTCGGGGGACAGCGCCAGGGTATGCACCGATGCGATCATCGACCAAAACCAGATCGCGCTGGAATTTCCGCCGGAGGTTCTGCAGGAAGCGCGTATAATAGCCGCTGAGCCGATCACAGAGGAAGTCCTGAGGGGCAGACTGGATCTGCGGGACCACTGCATCTGTACCATAGACGGAGCGGACGCAAAGGATCTGGACGACGCAGTGTCTGTTTCCCGTACCCGGAACGGCTACCGCCTGGGTGTGCACATTGCAGATGTCTCCCACTATGTCCGTCCGGGAAGTCTGGTGGATGGGGAAGCCATGAGGCGGGGCACATCCGTCTATTTTGCAGACAGGGTCATTCCCATGCTGCCGGAGGAAATATCCAACGGCGTATGTTCCCTGAATGCCGGAACGGACAAGCTTACCTTTACGGCGCTGATCGATTTGGATAAAAAGGGAGAGATTCTGAAATATAAATTCCGGAAGTCCGTTATACGCTCCAGGGTAAGGGGCGTGTATTCCGAAGTGAATGAAATCTTCTCCGGAAACGCTTCAAAGGAACTGCGAAAGAAATATTCGCCTGTGATCCGTTCCCTGAATGCTGCCAGGGAACTGGCGCAGGTGCTGCAGGAGCGTTCCCGGCGGAACGGCACAGTGGATCTGGAAAGCACGGAGTCCCGGTTCACGCTGAACGGCGCGGGCGTCTGCGTGGATGTAGGGCCTCGTGTGTCCGGGGAAGCGGAACAGATGATAGAGCAGCTGATGATCGCCGCCAACCGGGCGGCCGCTATGCTGGCCCGGGAAAAAGGCCTCCCCTTTGTATACCGCGTCCATGAGCAGCCCTCGCCCGACAGGGTGGATACCCTGCGGGAGCTGGCGGCGGCTTTGGGTTTCAACGCCCAGTCTCTGCGGCATAAAGGTCCGTTGAAACCGGGTGATTTCGCTGCTTTGATGGAGCAGGCTGTGGGAACGTCCTCTCAAAAGGTGCTTTCCCATCAGCTTCTGCGTACGATGGCAAAGGCGCGGTACGACGTGAATCCGCTTGGTCACTTCGGCTTGGCTCTGGAGGATTACTGCCATTTCACATCTCCCATCCGGCGGTATCCGGATACTTCTGTCCACAGGATCCTTTCTTCCTGGCTTTCCCTGAAAAGCGTGAAAGAATGCAGGAAGCTGTATGAGGATTTTGTGGGGAGAGCGGCTAAAAATTCCACGGACTGCGAGATACGCGCTATGACGGCGGAACGTTCCGCCGAGGACTGCTATATGGCGGAATATATGAAAGGCCATATCGGGGAAGTATATGAGGGCGTCGTCAGCGGCGTCACTATGCGGGGCGTCTTTGTGGAGCTCCCCAATACGGTAGAAGGATTCGTGCCGGTGGAAACCGTTCCAAACGCCCGTTTTCAGTTTGACGGTATGGTGAGCCAGCTGGATCAAAACACAGGGAAGAAGATCACTATAGGGCAGAGGATGACAGTGCGGGCGGTTTCTTCCGACGTGGCTTCCGGGAGAATCGATTTCGCTTATGAGGGGCAGTGGCCTCCAAAGAATATGGAGAAATAAGGGGGCTCTTCCAGAGAAAGGAATAAAAAACGGAATATCAGACCATCCTATCAGCATAGAATACATTGAAAGGCGGCGCTGATATGGAAAATGTGCTGAAGCTGATCCAGAAGGGGACGGCCCAGGTTGCCGGGACCGGGCGAAAAGCAAACGAAGCCTCCCGTGAATCGTTGGACGAAAAGGAAAACAGAAACCGTATTCTCGATGAAATGCGGGAGATATTGGAGCAGATATCCTTCAATGAGCGGTGGTTTCAGCTGGAATGCGACGAGAATCTGATCGACGCCTGCATTTACCAGAGGGAATCCCTGAGGGCCCGATACCGTTACCTCTTGGCAAAGGCTCGGGATCTGGGCATTCAGAACGCGCCGTTTCAAAGAACGGGATCGTAAAACACAAGGGAATCCCGAATAAAGACCGGACTGGAGCTGGAGTCCGGGGAGGAGGTATTCGGCGTGGAGATGCAGACTGTTTGGATGGTGTTGTTAGGAATCGGGATTTTTTTGCTGCTGGTGCTGATCCAGGTTGTAATGCGTGTGAAAAAGCCTGTGCAGCATGCAGTAGGAGGGGCTGCCGTCGGGCTCTGCGCCCTTTTGGCTGTGAATCTCCTCTCCGGCTTTACGGGCGTTTCCCTCGCTGTGAGTCCTTTGGTTCTGGGGGTGTCGTCGGTAGCGGGGATTCCGGGGGTAACGACTCTTTTGTTTCTTAACCTTCTTACAGCGGTTTGATTTTTCGAGATCTGATTTTCGGGCATTGTTTCCAGGAGGCTTCTGTTTGCATAAAACAGGAGCCTCCTTTCATTTGGATTCCCTATAGGCTTTATTTCTTCCTGACAGCTGCTGCCGTAAGAAATATGCAAGCGAATAAGCGAACCGCTTTTCCCATATGAAGGCAAATAGATCATTATTTACATACACAATACTGATAGAATGTATTATACTATTGACAAAGCATGTACTGTGTAGTACGATGTATATAAAGAAGGCAGGTGAGACCGGCAGTATGCATTTAGAAAAATGGAAATCGCAGATAGCGCGCGGAACATTGGAATATTGTATCTTGCTCATGATAAACCGAAAGGTTTGTTACGGCTATGAAATTCTGCAGGAGCTTAGCAAATATCCTATGCTTGCTTCCACAGAAAGTACGGTGTATCCTCTGCTTAGAAGACTGCAGAAGGATATGTATTTACAGTCCGTATGGCAGGATTCGGCAGAGGGACTTCCTCCGCGGAAATATTATTCGTTGACTCCGGAAGGACGGGAATATCTGAACGCTATGAATGCGGAATGGATGAACCTATTACACGCTATGGCTGATTTAAAAGGAGAATGAGATAGATGAACGCGGTATTTGAAAAATATCTGGATACGGTGGATACATGTCGGAAGCCTCTTCCGGCTTCCGAAAGGATAGATATTGAAAGGAGATTAAAAGTTCCATTCTGGAAATGGAACGGGAGAATCTTCCGGAAGAACGGATTTTAGAAAGATTGGGCAAGCCGAAGGAGTTGGCAAAGGCGTATCTTGGGGACCTTCTCTCTAAAGAACACGGATTTAGCTGGAACAGGTTTTTGACAGTCTGCGCTTTTTACAGCCTTGTGGGCTTTTCGGGGCTGATCATACTTCCCTGCCTGTCCATTATCGCTCCGGCCTTTGTTGTATGCGGGGCTATAGCGCCGGTTTTAGGCGCAGTTAAAATGGCGGATTATATTTTTCATCTCGGGATTCCCTATATAGAAGGGGTTGGGATTGTTTTCTCAGGCATTGTGGAATTGAATCCTATCGGCGAGTTTATCTGTTCGCTGATTGTCGGCGCACTGATTTTTTTCGCGGGGATAGGTTCCTGGAAGCTGCTGGTTCGGTATTGCAAACAAGTAAGCAAAACAAAAAAGAGCTTGTCGATTTGAAGCTTCCGCCCGAAATAAGCACAGGAACCGGCTGCCTTACAGAACAGAGTCTGCTTGTCCGCGGTGCTTTGGCTGAAAATACTGGCTTGCCGCTTTTGAACGGCCAAGCTGCCCTGCCCGCATGACATTCCATCTGGATTCCGTGGGTATGGGATGCCGGTTTCGGTGCATAAAATGGCGGACGTTGGCCTTGCGGCCTGTTTAAGGAGGGGGTAAAAGGTGTGGTTTTCTATCAGGATAAGGAGATTCTCATCCGCAGCATGCAGGAAAGGGACGCGCGGACCATCGCGGATTGTGAGCTCCTGCAGGGATATCATGTGTCGGCTGAAAAATACCGCATGCGGCTGCGGCACCAGAAAGAGGGAAAGGCGGCGGCTTTGGTCGCTGAGTACAGGGGAGAGGCTGCGGGATATATTCACGTATATTGGCGGGAGACCACAGGCGCTTCTGCGGCGGCGGGCTATCCCGAAATTGTGGATTTCAGTGTGCTCCTGAAGTTCAGAAGAAAAGGGATCGGAAGCCGGCTGATGGATGCGGCGGAAGCTCTTGCGGCCCAGCATTCCGACACGGTATACCTGGGCGTGGGCCTGCACAGCGGTTATGGGAGTGCTCAGAGGATGTACATAAAGCGCGGATATATACCGGATGGAAGCGGCGTCTGGTATAAGGACCGGGTATGCGAGCCCTATGGCCAGTGCCGGAATGACGACGACCTGATCTTATACCTGTCGAAAAAACTAAAATGAGAAGGCGGGAGGCTTTTGCGGAGCCTCCCGCCTTTCTGATGAAGGAATCGGTCATCCTTTTACAAGACGGATCACATTCCACGACAGCTTTTGGGCCGTGAGTCCGACTTTTCCGTTGCTGAAGGAAGCGCGGACGTTTTCTTTCGGCAGGACGGCATTGGGATCTTCCCAGGTGTCGGCCGCGCCGGGATCCTCGGAACAGAGCTCGATATGCTCTTTCATATGGTATCCTTCAAAGCCGCGGACATCCAGCTCCACCTCTATGGCTTCCTCCCAGCTCAGGTTCAGCAGGAAAACGGAGACCTCTCCCTTTTCCTCGTCAAAGGCAGCCCCTGCCTGGATATAAGGTACATTTTCATAAGGGCGGCACTGATAGAATTCGTTGAGATTGAAGCCTTCGGCCCGGAAGACGGGAGATTTGACGGAAGGCAGCAGGGAAATACCGTTGGCATACTCCAGGTAATGTTTAAAGGGATAGTATCCGATGGATTTCCATACATGCTCCCTATCGATAGAAAGGGCTCCTAAAAAAGAACCTGTCATACAGCCTATTTTAATACGGTCACAGTGGCGGAGGAAGGTCATCATGACGGCGGCGGATGCAAGCGCCCCCAGCATCTGGCCGCCTTTATGGCTCCCCTTCCGCTCCGGCCAGAGGTTCGGGTCGGTCTCCCGGAAGGGGCGGTTCAGATTCTTCTCGGAAAATTCCCCGTAGGTTTCGTGTGGGATCCGGCCTTTCCTGCCGGGAGCGGTTTTTCCGGCAGGGGCAAACCCCACGCCGAATTCGTCGAAGGATATGGTGATCTGCTTGGGGCTGCAGAGCTTGGCCTGGACAAAATCGCAGGCTGCGATCTCTGTGCGGATAAATTCCTCGAATACCGCAGGGGCGCTCATAAAGGCTGCCATATCGCCTTCCGGAACATTATGGTAATAATGGAGGGAGAGCATATCGATGTTATCATAGCATTCCTCCAAAACATCCACGTCCCACTGGGGATAGGTGTGGTTCAGAGGCGTGGAAGTCCCGCTGGCCACGGCCGTTATGGAGGGATCCACCCATTTCAGGGCTTTGGCGGCTTCGTTGATCTTTATGCCGTAGCCCTTGGGATCTTTTTCCCACGAATGGATCTGCCAGGGGCCGTCCATCTCGTTTCCCAGATACCAGGTTTTTACATTGTGAGGCTCTGCAAAGCCGTTTTTCCGGCGCAGATCAGACCAATAGGTGCCGCCCGGATGGTTGGTGTATTCGATGCAGTGCACGGCGTCCTCAATAGAGCCTGTGCCCATATTGACGGTATACATGGGCTCCATGCCGCAGCGCCGGGCCCAGGCCAGATATTCGTCGTGCCCCACCCAGTTGGGTTCATACTGCCGCCATGCCAAATCCAGATGCTTTTTCCGGGTTTCTCGGGGGCCGATGGAATCCTTCCAGTTCCAGCCGGAAGTGACGTTGCCTCCCGGCAGGCGCACGGCGGGGACGCCGAATTCCCGTA
>URRG01000122.1 GCA_900550095.1 uncultured Oscillospiraceae bacterium | reverse complement strand
CGCCCCGCTGCGGCCGCGGCCCCTTCCGACGGTTTTTCAAAAAGGGTTTTTCCGTTTTTCATGATATATGTAATATTGGTGTGCATATCTTCGATCACGGCCTGCGCTTCGCCCGAGGGGCCGTATACGGTGACGCGGATGAAGAATTTTTTCTCCGTGGGTTCCAGAGCGACCTCCACGCCTTTTTCGGAAACCATTTTTTTGGCGGAACAGACGGTTTCCTCCGTGATAGAGTGGAGAACTTCCAGGGAGGCGTTCGGGTCGCCGCCCAGAGCGCCCAGGGAGGCAGCGATCTCAAGTCCCACCATGTCGGTTCCGGGGATCCCCACGCCCATAGCATTTTTCAGGATATTGCGGCTCACCTGCACCAGAATGCGGGCGGGCGCTTCCCCCAGGGCTTCCCGCGCCTTTGCGGAAGCATAGGCGATGGCGATAGGCTCCGTGCACCCCAGAGCGGGAGCGATCTCTTCTTTCAGAAGAGAGATGTACAGTTCTGTGTTCATGATGAAAACGTACTCCTTTATGCGGTAATCCAGAAACAAAAACGCACAAAATCAACACATCATATCTTAAATATTGTTTGTGATATCAACTGTAATCATATTAGCGCGCAGAGGAGAGAAAGTCAATAGGAAAATAGAATCTTTTTTGAATTTTCTGAGGCTCCTGGATTTCAGGCAAAGATTACAATTTTGTCGTATTATTTCGCATTTGTTGCTTATCTCTAGAGAGATGATATAATATAGTTATAATTCCCCATTATGGGGATGCACAGTAATTATGAAACATCAAAGGAGGAGTAATCATGCCGGCTGAACTGATCCCCATTCTAATTGTGGTTGCGGTTGTTGTTCTCATTCTGATCCTTTTCGGGGTCGGCTATGTAAAGGCGCCGCCGGATACGGCTTACATCATCTCGGGCCTGCACAAAAACCCGAAGATACTGGTAGGCCGCGCGGGGGTCCGGATCCCGTTTTTTGAGAGGCTTGACCGCCTGCCCCTGAATATCATCCCCATCGATATCAAGACGCAGGAGAGCGTCCCCACAAAGGAGTTCATCAATATCCGCGTGGACGGCGTGGCCAACGTGAAAATTTCTTCTGACGGGGATTCCCTGGCAAGAGCAGCTCAGTCCCTTTTAGGGAAGAATTTTGCTGAGCTGCAGATGCTGGCCCAGCAGGTGCTGGAGGGCAATATGCGCGAGATCGTGGGCCAGATGCGCCTGGAGGATCTGGTGCACGACCGGGCCGCCTTCGCTCTGAAGGTGCAGGAAAACGCCGCCCCCGATATTGAAAAGATGGGCATGGAGATCGTAAACCTGAATATCCAGAATTTTGTGGATGAAAACCATACCATTGAGAATCTGGGGATGGACAATGTGGTCCAGATCCAGAAAACGGCGGCTATTGCCAAGGCCCAGGGGCAGAAGGACATCCAGATCGCAGAGGCCGAGGCCAAGGAAGCCGCCAACCAGGCCCGCATCAATGCGGAGGAAAAGATCGCCGCTCAGAATACCAGCCTGGCCATCAAGCAGGCTGAGCTGAAGCAGCAGGCGGATACCAAGCTGGCCGTTTCCGACGCGGCCTACCGCATCCAGGAGCAGGAGCAGAGAAAGACCATCGAGATCGCCTCTGCCAACGCGGATATCGCCCGGAAGGAAAAGGAAGCCGAGCTGGCTGAAAAGGAGATCGCCCTTCAGGAAAAGCGGCTGGACGCAGAAGTACGCAAGCAGGCGGATGCTGAGCGCTACCGCGTGGAGCAGCAGGCCGCCGCCGAACTGGCAAAGCGCAAGAGGGACGCCGAGGCCGACCGCTATGAGCGCGAGCAGGAAGCCGATTCCCAGAAGGCTGTGGCGGACGCGGCCATGTATTCCAAGCAGAAGGAAGCGGAGGGCATCCGGCTGGTGGGCCTGGCGGAGGCTGAGGCCATCGAGAAGAAGGCCGAAGCCATGAAGAAGATGGGCGAGGCCTCCTATCTGGACATGTATCTGAAGGTGCTGCCCGATATCGTGAAAAACGCCGCCCTGCCACTGGCGCAGACGGAAAAGATCGTCATGTATGGGGAAGGGAACTCCGCCAAGCTGGTGCAGGACGTGATCGCTACCTCCAATCAGGTGGTGGATGGGCTCAGAGAGGCCACAGGCATTGACCTGAATTCTCTTTTAGCCGGCGTCATGGTTGGAAGACAGACGCCTCCGCCGCCTCCGCAGGGCGCGGAACCTCCGGCAGCGGAATGACGCTGAGGAGATACGCGGAAGCGAGACGTTTTCCCCAAAATGGAAGCCGGCTGGAGCCGGTACGACGGAAGGAAGAACCGTTTTCGGGCAAAAGCCCGGGACGGTTCTTTTTCTATAGGGAAGAGTATTTCTGTTCCCAGGTGAGAAATCTGCGGCATTTTGACCCGTTGCAGTGAAAAAGTGGTAAAATACCTGTTTACGTAAAAAGAGAAAAATGCTATGATACTGGTATGATAAACGGTCCTGGTTCTATGACTTTTTGCGGCGTACAGCTTTGAATGTGGAGCGGCGGGCGCGGCGTAGAATTCCCGGTATGGGAGTGCAGGGCGTGAATATAAAAAGGAGGCTTGCGCCAATGGAACACTATTACCAGCCGGAAATCGAGTGCGCTTCCCGGGAACAGATCCGGGCCTGGCAGGATGAAAGGCTTGTAAAGCAGGTTAAGCATGTGTATGACAACGTTCCCTACTACCGAAACCTCATGGAGAAAAAGGGAGTAAAGCCGGAGGATATCCGCTCTGTGGAGGATCTCCACAAGCTGCCTTTCCTCACGAAGGACGATCTGAGGGATGCGTATCCCTACGGGCTGCTGGCCACTCCCCTGGAAAACTGTGTGCGCATCCAGTCTACCAGCGGCACGACGGGCCGCCGTGTCGTGGCCTTTTATACGCAGCATGATATCGATCTCTGGGACGAATGCTGCGCCAGAGCCATTGTAGCCGCGGGCGGCACAAAGGACGACGTGGTGCATGTATGTTACGGCTATGGGCTTTTCACAGGAGGCCCCGGCCTGAACGGCGGCTCCCATAAAGTGGGCTCCCTGACGCTGCCCATGTCCTCGGGAAATACGGACCGGCAGATCCAGTTCATGTGCGACCTGGGCTCTACTATTCTCTGCTGCACGCCCTCCTATGCGGCCTATCTTGGGGAATGCATCTGCGAGCGGGGCCTGCAGGATCAGATCAAGCTGAAGGCGGGCATTTTCGGCGCCGAGGCCTGGAGCGAGGAAATGCGGCAGGATATCCAGAACAAACTGGGCATCAAGGCCTACGATATCTATGGCCTGACGGAAATTTCCGGACCCGGCGTCTCTTTTGAGTGCAGCGCCCAGACAGGCATGCATATTAACGAGGATCATTTCATCGCGGAGATTATTGACCCTGAAACGGGGGAAGTCCTCCCAGAAGGGGAAAAGGGAGAACTGGTATTCACCAGCATTACTAAGGAGGCTTTTCCGCTTCTTCGGTATCGTACGAAGGATATTTGTGTGCTCACCCGTGAAAAGTGTTCCTGCGGAAGAACCCATGTAAAAATGAGCAAACCGATGGGCCGCAGCGACGATATGCTGATCGTTAAGGGAGTGAATGTGTTCCCCTCTCAGATTGAGACGGTTCTTCTTAATAAGGGATATCCGGCTAACTATCAGATCCTTGTGGATCGGGTGAACAATAGCGACACCCTCGATGTAGAGGTGGAGATGACTCCCGAGATGTTCTCTGACAGCGTAACGGCCGTATCTACCCGCGAAAAGGAATTGGTGGATGCGCTCAAGTCCATGCTGGGCATTTACGCCAAAGTGAAGCTGGTGGCGCCTAAGACGATCGCCCGCAGCGAGGGCAAGGCTGTCCGCATTATTGACAAGCGCAAGCTGTATTGATTGCCGGGGATATCCATTTGATAAAAGTGACAAATTATTCAGATACGAAGGAGGAATCCAGCATGACTGTTAAGCAAATTTCCGTTTTTCTGGAAAATAAGCCCGGGCGGCTCTATGAGCTCACAAAGGTTTTGCGAGAAAATCAGATCGATATGCGGGCGCTTTCCATTGCTGAGACCCCTGATTTTGGCATTCTGCGTTTGATTGTGGATGATTCCTATAAAACAGCCTGTGTTCTGAAGGATGCGGGCTACATCTGTTCCATTACGCCTGTTTTGGCGGCAGAGGTGGCTGATGAGGCCGGCGGCCTTGAGAAGATCCTGGAGATTTTAGGGGAAAACGACATCAACTTGGAGTATACATATGCCTTTATTACCCGCAAAAAGGGAACGGCGTATATGGTTTTCCGTGTGCAGGATAATGAAAAGGCGATTGAGATCCTGTCGCAGAACCATGTGCATCTTGTTTGCCAGGACGCGTTTTCTGAGCTCTAAGGAATTGTGAAAAAGCCTGGTTAGTATCTTCGGCGGAGCGTGAAGGCCGCAGCCGGATGAAGGTGCAGAAAGCCTCCCTTGCGGAAGGAAGCCGCGGGGAGGCTCTTGTTTATACATATCTTTTTGAAGATTGACAGGTATGTGAAAAAAGTATGCGGCGATTTGTCATTTTTTCTGAATACTCTGAAAAAGCGTTAAAGGCTATTGAAAAACAGCGGGATATATGACATAATTAAATAGCTATTCTGCCGGAAAAACGGTGGGAAATAGGGAGCCCGGCCCGGGCCGGGCGGTAAAAGTAGGAGGATAGATATGGAGAAAACAAGAAGCAGCTTTACCGGGAAACTTGGGTTCGTCCTGGCGGCTGCGGGTTCTGCGGTCGGCTTGGGAAATCTGTGGCGTTTCCCGTATCTGGCCGCCAAATACGGCGGCGGTATTTTCCTTTTGGTGTATCTCGTTCTCGTGGTGACGTTCGGCTTTGCCCTTATGGCGGGCGAGATCGCTCTCGGGCGGAAAACAGGCCTGAGCGCTATCGGGGCTTTTCAGAAGCTCAGCAAGAAATGGAAGTTCCTTGGTATTCTCACGTCTCTTGTGCCGATGATCATCCTGCCCTATTACAGCGTGATCGGCGGCTGGGTAATGAAGTATTTTTCTGTATTTGTTACCGGTCAGATGGGCGCTGCGGCGCAGGATACATATTTCGGATCGTTTACCGGTGAACTGGTCCAGCCCTTGGGGTGGTTTTTCCTCTTTATCGGCATTACGGCGGTAATCGTGTTCTTCGGGGTCGAAAAAGGCGTGGAAAAGGCCAGCCGCATTATGATGCCCGCCCTGGTGGTCCTCACCATCGGCGTTACCGCCTTTGTGCTTTTCCAGCCCGGCGCTATGGAGGGCGTGGCGTATTATTTCACACCCGATTTCAGCAAGTTCAGCTCGGAAACGGTTCTGGCGGCTTTGGGCCAGCTTTTCTATTCCATGTCCCTGGCTATGGGCATCATGATCACCTACGGCTCGTATATGAAGAAGGATGTGGATCTGGAAAAATCCGTCAAGCAGATCGAAATTTTCGATACGGGCTTCGCTTTCCTGGCGGGCCTGATGATCGTCCCCGCTGTTACCATCTTCGGGGATTTGTCCAAAATGAATACGGGCCCCGGGCTGATGTTTGTCACCCTGCCGGGTGTTTTCAACAAGATGGGGAACATATTGGGCCCCATCGTGGGCGCGCTTTTCTTCCTGCTTGTGTTTTTTGCGGCGCTTACTTCCTCTATTTCCCTCATGGAAACTGTGGTCTCCATCCTGCAGGATAAACTGAAATGGAACCGCCATCTCACCTGTATCGTCGTGGCAGTGGGGGCCTTCCTTATCGGCGTGCCCAGCTCTCTGGGAATGGGCGTCTGGTCGCATATTACTATTTTTGGCTTGGCGTTCCTGGATTTCTTCGATTACATCAGCAACAGTGTACTGATGCCGATCGTGGCGTTCCTGACCTGTATCTTTATCGGGTGGGTCATCAAGCCCAAAACCCTTTCCGATGAAATCAAGCAGTCTTCTCCCTTTAAGAGAGAAAAAATGTTCAGCGTGATTATCAAATTTGTGGCGCCGGTGTGTATTGTGGCTATCCTTATTAGCTCTGTGTTCCATTTGGTTTAAGTATCGGTTTTGAAGCAGTACAAAACTCCCGGGATCTCAAAAAGATCCCGGGAGTTTTTACGTTTGGCGGTGGGTTTTGTTCGCTTATCCGGCGGCCTGCGCTTGGATGACGCCCTCTACTTTTTCCATATATTCTTCCATGGGAAGTATAGTGGAATCGTATGGATCATCAGGAACTGTAAACTCTTTTTCTTCCAGATAGATATTGTATATACTCAGATTTCCATCTTCATCCTCTATCAAAGCGGGTAGTGTGAGTTGAGATTTTTGTTCGCTGATAAAAATCAGAATCGTGTCTCCTATATCTGCATTTCCAAGTCCCGGATGTTCATACACGATGCCGTTGGGCGCTTCGCCGCCCAGCTCCCAATAGACAACAGTGTCGCCTTCTTCACAGTTGAGCAGGCCCTTTTTCACTCGGACGGTGACGTCTTTGCCGTAATCGTGGTCAGAGGCGTATTCGGGGGTTGTAACGGGGCCTTTTTCAATGACCTCCCCATAGGCGATATATTCGCTCATCCTTACCATATCCCCCAAAGACATTTGAGCAAAACAGCCTTCGATCCGGACGTGCTGTTTTTCCGTCTCTGCTTTGGCGCAGCCAAAGCAGGAAACCAGCAGCAGGGAAAAGATCACAGCAAAAGAGGAAAAATTCAACAGATTTTGCCGCCGCGTTTGCTTCATACTACATTCCTCCATAACTATCCGCCCGGTATATCCGGGCGGATAGTTCAAACTGAGTATAGCGTGTTACTTGCCTTCTGCCTGCACCTGGATAACGTCCTCTACTTTTTCCATATATTCTTCCATGGGAAGCACATCAGAGCCATATGGATCTTCGGGAGTCTTATGCT
>URRG01000121.1 GCA_900550095.1 uncultured Oscillospiraceae bacterium | reverse complement strand
GGAACTTCATGATCAAAACCTTGGCTAAGAGTATCCGGGAATACAAAAAGCCCTCTATTCTTGCTCCGGTCTTTGTTTCCGGCGAAGTGGTGCTGGAGTGTATCATCCCGTTTATCATCGCCAATCTTGTGAATGAAATCAAAAACGGGTGTTCCATAGAGACGCTTATTCGGTATGGAGCGCTTCTTGTGGCGATGGCGGGGTTTTCCCTGGCGTTCGGCGCGCTGGCCGGCGCCGCATGCGCGAAAGCCAGCTGCGGTTTTGCCCGAAACCTCCGGAAGGATATGTTTTACAAAATACAGGGGTATTCTTTTGAGAACATCGATAAGTTTTCTGTTTCCAGCCTTGTGACAAGGCTGACTACGGATATCACCAATGTGCAGATGGCGTATATGATGATCATCCGCATGGCGATCCGCTGCCCGCTGATGCTGATTTTCTCCTTTGCCATGGGCTTTATAATGGGGGGAAAGATGGCTCTTATCTTCCTGGTGACGATCCCGATTCTGGGGGTAGGGCTGATCGTTGTTATCCGCAAGACGATGCCTCTGTTCCGCCGGGTATTCCGGAAATATGACGCTCTCAACAGCTCCATTCAGGAAAACATCCGCGGTATGCGGGTAGTAAAGGCCTATGTCCGCGAGGAGTATGAAAAGAAAAAGTTCAATGCGGCCGCTGAGAATGTGAAGGCCGATTTCACAAAAGCCGAACGCATCCTTGCCGTGAACAACCCTTTGATGCAGTTCTGTGTATACGGTGTCATGGTGTTTGTGCTCTCCTTTGGTTCCTATACCGTGATAACCTCCCGGGGTCTGGATCTGGATGTGGGCCAGATGTCTTCGCTTCTTACATACAGCTTTCAGATCCTCATGAGCCTGATGATGCTTTCCATGGTATTTGTGATGATCACCATGGCGGCTGAATCTGCCGAGCGTATTGTAGAGGTCCTCAGCGAGGAGAGCACCCTGCAGAGTCCTGAAAACGCCGTAACAGAAGTGAAGGACGGCTCTATCGATTTTGACCATGTCAGCTTTAAGTATTCCAAGTCTGCCGCACGGATGGCTCTTTCAGATATCGACCTGCATATCCGTTCCGGTGAGATCATCGGCGTCATAGGGGGAACAGGCTCCTCAAAGTCAAGCCTCATTCAGCTTATTCCCCGGCTTTATGACGCCACGGAAGGCAAGGTGAAGGTGGGAGGAGTCGATGTGAAGGATTACGACCTGACGGCCCTG
Organism: uncultured Oscillospiraceae bacterium; assembly: GCA_900550095.1. Taxonomy (GTDB): domain Bacteria; phylum Bacillota; class Clostridia; order Oscillospirales; family Acutalibacteraceae; genus UMGS1264. The sequence goes on along the minus strand of URRG01000121.1, from coordinate 5,673 downwards.
CGCAATCAGGTGGCCGTAGTCCTGCAGAAGAACGAGCTTTTTGCCGGCACGATCAAGGATAATCTCCGCTGGGGCAATAAGGACGCCACGGATGCCGAGTTGGAAGAAGCCTGCAGGCTGGCTCAGGCGGATGAGTTCATCCAGCAGTTCCCCCGTAAATACGACACCTACATCGAGCAGGGGGGAAGCAACGTGTCCGGCGGCCAGAAGCAGAGGCTCTGTATCGCCCGCGCTCTGCTGAAGAAACCGAAAATCCTCATTCTGGACGATTCCACCAGCGCCGTGGATACCCGCACCGATGCGCTGATCCGGCAGGCGTTCCGGCAGTTTATCCCTGAAACTACGAAGATTATCATCGCCCAGCGCGTCGCCTCCGTGCAGGATGCAGACCGTATCATTATTATGGACGGCGGCAGTATCTGCGCTGTAGGGACCCATGAGGAGCTTCTGAAGACAAGCGAGATCTACCGCGAGGTCTATACCTCTCAGAATAAGGCAGGTGATACGGATGACCAATAAAAAAGTGAAAAAAGATACGGGAAGAAAAGCGGTGCTGTTTCGGCTCATCCGTATGCTGTTCAGCTTTTATCCCGTTCTTCTCCCGGTCACTCTGATCTGCATCCTCTTGAATGCAGTGATCAGCTCCATCCCTTCTGTATTCATGCAGAATGTCATAGCCGCTGTGGAAACAAGCTGGCAGACCGGGGACTGGGGAAGCGTTTCCGGGCAGATTTTGGGGCTTGTGGCTGTTTTGGCCGTATTTTATGTGCTGAGCCTTCTGGCCGGCTTTGCATATACACAGCTGATGGCCGTTATCACTCAGGGCTCCCTGGCGAAGATGCGTGAGAAAATGTTCAACGGCATGCAGGATCTGCCTATCAAGTATTTTGATTCGCATAATCACGGCGATGTCATGAGCTACTATACCAACGATATAGACACTCTGCGGCAGATGATCTCTCAGAGTATCCCGCAGCTGATCATCTCGGGCGTCACGGTTGTTACCGTGTTTTCTATCATGCTGTACTACAGTGTGTGGCTCACCCTGGTAGTGATCCTGGGCGTTTTCTGCATGACGCTGGTGGTCAAGAAGGTGGGCGGAAATTCCTCCCGGTATTTTGTCCGCCAGCAGCAGGCTATCGGCCGCACGGAAGGCTTTGTGGAGGAAATGATGAACGGCCAGAAGGTCGTTAAGGTTTTCTGCCATGAGGATGAAGCGAAAAAGGATTTCGACGCCATCAACGACGCTCTTTTCGCCGATTCTGAGAAGGCGAACCGCTATGCGAACATGCTGATGCCGATTCTGAACAATATCGGCAATGTGCTGTATGTGGCCGTAGCTTTGGTGGGAGGTCTTCTTCTGTTGAACCATGCCCCCAATCTGAGCATTTCCGGTATTGCCTTCGGCATCAGCATCGTGGTTCCGTTCCTGAATATGACAAAGCAGTTTTCGGGGAATATAAGCCAGGTCTCCAGCCAGATAAACGCTGTTATTATGGGGTTGGCGGGCACAAAGCGCATTTTTGATCTGATCGACGAAAAGCCCGAGGTAGACGACGGCTATGTGACGCTGGTGAACGCCAGAGAAAAAGCGGACGGATCGCTGGAGGAATGCGAAGAGCGCACGAATGTATGGGCCTGGAAGCATCCCCACGGAGACGGAACGGTGACATACACGCGTCTGGCCGGTGATGTCCGGCTGAAAGAAGTGGATTTTGGCTATGAGCCGGATAAAACGGTTCTGCACGACGTCACTCTGTATGCAAAACCCGGCCAGAAGGTGGCCTTTGTGGGCTCCACCGGCGCGGGAAAGACCACTATCACCAACCTGATCAACCGTTTCTATGACATTGCGGACGGCAAGATCCGGTATGACGGGATCAATATCAACAAGATCAAAAAGGCGGATCTCCGGCGCAGCCTGGGCATGGTTCTGCAGGATACCAACCTGTTTACCGGAACCGTCATGGAAAACATCCGTTACGGCAGGCTGGAGGCCAGCGATGAGGAGTGCATCGCCGCCGCCAAGCTGGCGGGCGCTCATGACTTTATCACCCGTCTGCCGCAGGGGTATGACACGCCCCTTTCCGGGAACGGGGCCAGCCTTTCCCAGGGGCAGAGACAGCTGCTCTCCATTGCCAGGGCTGCGGTGGCCGACCCGCCGGTGATGATTTTGGATGAAGCCACCAGCTCTATCGACACCCGCACGGAGGCCATCGTTCAGAGGGGCATGGACGCCTTGATGACGGGCCGCACCGTATTTGTGATCGCCCACCGGCTCAGCACAGTGCAGAACTCCGACGCCATTATGGTCCTGGACCATGGGCGCATCATTGAACGCGGGACCCACGAGGATCTTCTGGCGCTGAAGGGTACATACTATCAGCTGTATACGGGAGCTTTGGAATTGGATTAAGCGCGTCCTCTCTCTTCCCGCCTTTCCCGGTAAAGAAAGGCTTTCTGCCGGATGCGGAGGAAGGGCGGCAAGGGCAATACCGTAATACCCCAATAACCGATGCCGCCGAAAGAAAAAGGAACCGGTCTCTCACCATGAGAGGCCGGTTCCTTTTTTGCAAACGTTGCATCCCGCGTTCCCGATCCGAAATGCGGGCGCCTGCTATTATTTTTCTGCGAAGTATCAGATAGGCCAAATTCTGCGGGACATCGGCGAAAGACGGCCTTTTAGGCTCTTTTAGGACATCAGGAAACGTTGATCGTCAGCAGGATGGACTGATCCTCCAGGACAGCTTCCGATTCCAGTTCCATATCCCGGCGTTCTTTAAGCCGCTGTTTTAACAGCAGATACGTGCTTTTTTGAACGTTGACCATATATTCTTCCGCCAGCTCTTCCTGATGGGCTTCCAGCTCCTCCTCGCTTTTCAGATCATAAGGCTGTACCCAGAAGGCAGCGCCCTTCTCAGGCTGGTAATAACGCAGGCTGCCTGCGCTCGTGTTCACGGAAAGAGTGCCGTCTTCTTCCCGGCGGACCGGGAAGCCGTGCTCTTCAAGGGTTTGCGTCAACAGACCTTCGTCTGTAAAACGGGTCTGCACCGGCTGTATGGCCGTTTCTTCCGTTTCTTCGTTCCGGCATCTGGAGGCCAGGGCTTCCTTGGCGGCCATAACTCCGCCGGCGGCGGAAACCCCAAGCGCGATGGCTATACTGGTCATGGTCAATACAATAGACATGGATTTTCCTCCGATTCTACAGTTCTGCAGTTCTACACTTCTACACCTCTCAATCAAAAATCGAGAGATCTGCCGCCCCGGCTCTTGCGGACGTCCTCTTCCGGCTCTTCGGGGCCGCTTCTGGTGTAATCTTCCAGATCCTCACGCGCCGTGGCCGCCACAGCACGCACGTTTGCCCATTGGCGAAGGGCCCGAATGGACTCGGCCTGTGTTACAGACAGGGGCACAGTGCTTTGGATCGCATACATAAGATCCTCTTCCAACAGGGGGCGTTCATTGAAAAACGCTTCATATAGAGCGGATATAACGGCCTGTTCGATTTCGGCTCCCACAAACCCTTCCGTGCGCAGGGCCAGGCGCTCCAGAAGAGAGTCGCTTACTTCCAGGCGGGAAGCTATATATTCGTTGTTAAGGCGCTTGAGCAGATGAAGCCCGAAAATTTCCTTCCGCTCCCGCTTGGTGGGGAGATCCACAAAGAAGATTTCGTCAAACCGGCCTTTGCGGAGAAGCTCCGGGGGAAGATTCCGAATGTTGTTCGCGGTGGCTACCACGAACACGGGAGCCTGCTTTTCCTGCATCCAGGTCAGGAAAGTCCCGAAAACCCGGGTAGAAGTCCCCGAATCCCCACTGCTTCCGCCGACCCCGCCCAATCCTTTTTCGATTTCATCCACCCAGAGTATGGAGGGCGCCACCGCCTCGGCGGTAGCAAGGGCCCGGCGCATGTTTTCCTCTGAGCTCCCTACCAGTCCGGAAAATATTTTTCCGAAATCCAGCTTCAGCAGAGGAAGGGTCCACATGGCGCTCATGGCTTTTGCCGTCAGGCTTTTTCCGCAGCCGGGCACACCGGTGATCAGAACGCCCTTGGGGGCGGGTATATTGTACTTCTGTGCGGATTCCGTCCAGGAACGGTTCCGTTTGGAAAGCCATTTTTTCAGGTTTTCCAAACCGCCGATATCGCCGGCCTGCAGATCGGAGCGGATAAATTCCAGGATTCTGGTCTTTTTGATCACTTGATTTTTCTCTTCAAAGATGGTTTTCAGGCTGGAAGAGTCCAGGCGGCCGCTGGAAACGATCGCCCGGGAAAAGGCGTTCTCCGCCTCCTGAAGAGTAAGCCCCACCGCGGCCCGCGCCAGCTCTGAACGTCCCCCTTCGTCAAGCTGCACCTGCAGGCTGGGATTTTCCTGGATTATTTCCTCCAGCTTTTCCCGTATTTCCATTTCGGAGGGAAGAGGAAAATCAAAAATCGAGATTTCCTTCTGCATGTCGTCCGGTATGTTCAGGCTGGGGGAAATGAATATGACGTTTTTCATGGACTCGGCGAATTTAAGCTCCGGCAGGGCGTCGCGCAGAAGGCGGATGGCCTCGTAGTCCGCGGGCCGGTGTCCTGCGCCGAAATAAACATGAAAATCCTTCATGATGAACACTGCGTTTTCCCGGCATTTGCAGATAAACTCAACGGCCTGCCTGGGCGTGGAGGCAGAGGAAACTTTTTTCCCGCCGTCTTCCGTAAATCCGCTCGCCTGGCTCCATTGATACACTTTGCGCACGGTGCGGATATACGTTTCGTCCGCGGCGATCTGCTGGATCATACTCACGGCTCTTTCCTCTTCCCAGGTGGGGATGTAAATATAAGGAAAACGGGCTCGCAGAAGATTCGATAATTCTCTTTTAAGCTTGTTGTTGTATTCTGTCATGGCGTTTTATCCCTTTTTATAGTGTTGTCGGACTCCGTTTCCGGCTTGGAGACGGCCGGGGACCTGCGCTCGCCGCAGGTTGGGTTCAGCAGGGCTTCCAGAAGGCCGGGAAAGTCCGCCATACCGTTTATGCGGAGATTCCCGTCAGGCTGGAGCCGGATTTCCACCCGGTTGCGTTCCTTCTCCAAATCCTCCTGCGTATACCGCCCGGAAAGGAAACGGTACTGCTGATTGCCGGAACCCGCCCAAGGGCGTGTGAAGGAACGCTGTTCGGCGATAAAGGGGCCGTCTATCAGCAGGTCGGTCTGCGCCAGAAGCTCCTGCACACCGGGCCGGGGATCTCTTCGCAGCTGAGAAAGCGTGTATCCGCTGAACGCGATCACGGAGAGGCCCCTGTTCCTGGCGGCGGAAGCAAAGCGGCACAGCGGGAAAGCCTGGTCGAAGGGCTCCCCGCCGAGAAGCGTGATCCCTTCTATCTGCCCTGCGGATTTTTCCAGAATAGAGATAAGTTCTTTCAGGGAGACTTCCGTTCCGCCGCTGCGGTCCCACGTATCCTTCGCCATGCAGCCCGGGCAGCGTATGCTGCAGCCCTGCACCCATACGCACATCCTGCGTCCGAAACCCTCCGCGGCGGTATCCTCGGCTATGCGATGGATGCGCAGGACGTCCTGTGAAGCGGCCGGCGTCAAAGATCCAGGCTCCTGCGTCTGGCGGGCGTTTTCGGCGGTTCTGCGGCAGGCGCAGGAGCAGGAGCGTCGATCCGCTGAAGGATCTGCACGGCAAAATGGGGCTT
>URRG01000120.1 GCA_900550095.1 uncultured Oscillospiraceae bacterium | reverse complement strand
GCTATCGCCATCTATATATACCGGAGGAATACGCTCATGCACAGCGCAACTGCTTCTCCCGCCGCCCCGTCAAAAGCATCCGCCGCAGGCCGGCGGCGCGTGCACGCCCTCGCTTTGGCTGCAGCCTTTTTTCTCGGCCTCCCGGGGAGCCTTTCGCTCTCCTCCTGCAGTCCTTCTTCCCTCTCCGCCTCAAAAGGCGGGGATTCCTCTGTCTCCCAGAAGGAGGAAACCTCCTTCGTTTCAGAGAAGCCTTTTGAAGAAACTATTCCTGAAGGCGTACCGGTCATAGACTTTGGGGAAGACCTGGAATACTACGACCAGGCCATGGAGCAAGTCGGGAAGGCTATTGAAAATATGGAGCCGGAAATCTGCGTGAAAAATCTGGCCCGATTCGACTGGTCCCACATCGATGTAAAATATTTCTGGGTCTCCGGCATTTCCGATACCCACTATTCACAGGAGACGGAAGACGGCTACCTCTTCAGCCAATACGTCCGCTTCACCTATAACTGCCAAAAAGAGGAAATCCCTGCCATGCAGAAGGAAATCGGCACGGCGACGGAGGAAATACTCTCGAAGGTACCGGCAGGCGCAGACCAATGGGAAACAGCCCTGGCCCTCCACGATGAGCTATGCCGCCGGGTCACCTACGACGATACGCTCAAGGGAACCCATATCCGCGATATCTACGGAGCTTTGGTAGAGGGCTCCGCTGTCTGCGTGGGCTACGCCTACGCCTTCGATTATCTTATGGAACAAGCCGCCGGGGCCGAATCCTGCCAAACAGTAGAAAGCCTGGACCGCACCCATGCATGGAACAAGCTTTCTTTCCAAACGGAAAACGGTCTCTGCACTCTCTTTATAGATCCCACCTGGAACGACCTGGACCAGCAGGACGCAAACGGAAACGAATACATCCGCCACGACTATTTCTGCGTCACCCAGGAGGAGCTGGAAGATATAGGAGACGACCATGACCTTGCCTAGACCTGGGAGCAGAAAAACGATCCGGCGCTTTTCTACCATATCCATGAAGGGTGCTGCCAAGCTTCTTACGACGAAAGGGAAGCCGCCCGTATTTTTTCCGCTCAGCTGCAGGAAGGAAGCAATATGCTCACAGTCCGTTTTGAAAACGCGGAGGACTACAAAAAGGCTAAAAAATGGAAGAATAACCAATATGAGATCCTAAATTCCATTTTAACAGAAGCAGGATATTTTGGCCGGTATCTGTATTGGGAAAACGACGGCATGCAGATCATCAACGTGGGATTGAACGCTCCGGACCCGTGAGGGAGACGCCCAAGGCGGAGCCGGCGGTTACCCGGTTGTATTTCCCAGCCGTCCGCTGTATAATAAAAAGAAAGACTTTTTAGAAGGAGGGGATCCCCCCCATGATTATTTCCACAAAAGGACGCTACGGCATTCGGGTGATGATCGACCTGGCCCAGCATGGGGAGGAAGGCTATATCCCCCTGAAGACCATAGCTGAAAGGCAGAACATTTCAGAAAAATATCTGGAAAGCATCCTGAAGGCCCTGGTGCAGGAAAAGCTGCTGGAAGGCCTGCGGGGCAAGGGCGGCGGCTACCGTCTGACAAGAAAGCCGCAGGAATACACGCTGGGGGAGATCCTGCGCCTTACGGAGGGAAGCCTGGCTCCCGTGGCCTGTGTGGAGGAACACGGCAGTGAATGCCCTAACCGGTCAGTCTGCCCCACCCTGCCCGTGTGGCAGAAGCTGGACGCCCTCATCAACAATTTTCTGGACAGCATCACTCTGGCGGATCTGATGGCTCCCCAAAACACGAAAGAGAGCTCCTGAAATCTCACGGAAGCAAGGCTCGTGCAGCGGCTCTATACCTTTAACAAAAAGGAGGCCGGATCTGTTTATACAGATCCGGCCTCCTTTTTTCAGACACCAAATGCCGGCCGCCTTGAGGTGCCGTTTCACGCCTCCGGCGGGATATCCCCCACTCCGTTGAGGATCACACGGGGTTTATAGGGGAAGGTTTCCACGGTTTCCCGGGTAGACACGCCCGAAAGAACCAGAGCCGTATCCAGGCCGCTCTCAATGCCAGCCACAATATCCGTATCCATGCGGTCGCCGATCATGACCGCTTCCCGGGAGTGGACGCCCAGCATATTCAGGCCCGTGCGCATCATCAGCGGGTTGGGCTTCCCGATATAGTAGGCCTCTTTGCCTGTTACAAGCTCGATAGGTTTTACAAAAGCCCGGCAGGCGGGCATGATTCCCTGCTCCGTGGGGCCTGTGAGATCATAGTTAGTTCCGATCAGCCTTGCGCCGTTCTGCACAAAATGCACCGCCCGGCAGATGTTGTCGTAATTATAGCTGGAGGATTCCCCGATCACCACATAATCCGGGGAGGTATCATCCGGCATGATGCCTTTTTCATACAAGGCGTTATAGAGCCCCGGCTCGCCGATCACAAAGGCCCTCGCTTCGGGCTTTTGCCTGGAAATAAACTCCGCTGTAGCCAGAGCGCTGGTATAAAAGTGGCTCTCATCCACCTCAAGACCCATACGGGCCAGTTTTTCCTGAAGCTCCCGGGGCGTTTTCCCGCTGTTGTTGGTCAAAAACAAAAACTGCTTATTTTCCCGATAGAGCCATTCTACAAACTCCTTGACTCCCGGAAGAATTTGATTCCCGTGGTAGATCACGCCGTCCATATCGCAGATAAAGCCCTTCGCTCTCCGCAGCTGTTCCATTGAGCGTTTTCCTCCTAGCATCGATTTTATACGCTGGTCTCGCGCCCCCGGTATGCTTCCGTGCTTTCGCCGGATACGATCTCCGCCGCGTACGGCTTTATTGTAACACGGCCCATACCGGATTGCAATTTACACTTTTCCGGCAGAGGACGAATTGTGCCGCGATAAAAAAGCGGGACTTTTTACGGTCCCGTCCAAACGATCTGTTTTAGAACTGGCTGCAACGGCTAAATCGTATGCTTTTACATTCCATCACTAAAGAAACGGCTCTCAAGCTCGAACCCATTCCTGCAATATCAGAAGGCACCTGCCGGAGGACTGCACGCAAACAAATCGACGGCGGGATCCAGATGGAAAAGGGCGCCTGCAGCTATTAAAAAGCCCTCCGCTGCGGTAAGTCATCCCCGCCCGGTTACGTCCCAACGCCGCAATTCAGAGGAGTCCGTAAATTTTGTTGCGCCGGAAAACAACAGCCACATATCAATTACAAATAACGCCATCCCAACGGATGGCGTTATCTGCAGCTCTTTTATTCGATTGTGATGCTGTTCTTTGCAGGCAGCTTTTTCTGATCCACCTTGGGAAGAGACAGCTTCAAGATACCGTCTTCATACTTGGCGCTTATATCTTTTGCCTCCACAGCGTCCCCTACATAAAAGCTGCGGCTGCACTGGCCTGTATAACGCTCCTGACGGATATAGCGGCCTTCCTTATCCTTCTCGTCCTTATCCAGTCCTTTAGATGCGCTGATGGTAAGATACCCGTCTTCCAATTCGACCTTAACCTCGTCCTTCTTGAATCCGGGAAGATCCACATCCAGCTCATAGGAATTTCCCGTCTCTCTTACGTCGGTCTTCATCAGATTCTTTCCGTGTCTGCCATAAAGGGGATTATGGCGGCCCGACATGGGGATCAAACCAAAAGCATCGTTAAACATGTCGTCAAACAAATCTTCTCTAAACATCGGTAACATATGTCATTCCTCCATTCATTCCTGTGTGCTTCGTAGCTGGGAGGAGCGAACCTCTCGATGGCGAACCCTTTGTTACCTTTATTTATTTCCTGATGCACCTAAAAGCCAGATCCATTTTTTTGGATTCCTCTTTCTGAACCTCTCTTTTAAGTACATTTACAGTATAACACAAAAATTAGCAATGTCAAGAGGAGAGTGCTAATTTTTTTAATTTTTTCTTGCTATACCGGTCATTTTGAAGATTCGCAACACTTTGTTCACAGTTTAAAAACAAAGGCTGTGCCGATGCTTTTTATCCTCTATACTGAATAGGGAATTTCTCTTCAGAGCTTTCGGGATACAGCCAGCAAATGGGTGCTCAGCCCCAGAAGACTCTCCTCCTTTTCCACAAGGCGCACCGCCCGCATAACCGCTTCCCGTTTTTCCGGATCCTTCCATATCTCATCCAGATCGGGCACCAGCCAGCCGCAGCCCACCACACCACGGACATCGTTACCCGCATACCCCGCTTCTTCCAGTTCTTCTGCAAGCTCATTGGGAAAATGGAAATAGGAGCGGCCTATCCCTCTGTAAGACGACGCATTGGGGTTTGGGCGGATATGGTCTCCCGTGCGTATTTCATGAGCTGTCATTTCATAAAAGGCCCGTTCCCCCAAAAGCTCGTTATCCTTCCCATAGACAGTAGAAGCCCACAGCAGCGTTGCATAGCGCGTGATAGCGGCCGTGAAAAGCAATCCGCCGGGCTTGAGGGCACGGAAACATTCTGCAAGAGCTTTCCGCCTCTCTTCCTTCTCAACGATATGATACATAGGCCCCATAAACAGAATAGCATCCGCAGAGCTATCCGCCACAGGAAGACTGCGGGCATCCGCCCGCACCGCACGTTTCAGTGTGGCGCCCGGATATAAGGGAGCCAGCTTTTCGGAAAGAAGGATATTCGTTTCTGAGAGATCAAAAAGATAGACCTCATAGCCAAGGGAAGAAAGCCACCAGGAATATTCCCCATATCCGCCGCCAACATCGTATAATACGGCGGGAGGCTTGGGAAGAAATTCCAAAAGAAGCTCTTTGGTGCGTTCGAATTCAATCAACCCCAGCCCTGTCCGCAGCCGGTTCCATTCCTTTCCTTCCTCATAAAAGGACAGGGCCTCTGCAGGAATCCGTTCCTTTTCTGTAAAAGAGAGCTCAGCATCGGCTGCTGGGCAAAAATTTTCCGACATATACAGTCTCCTCTCAAAATCTATTGTTTACCGCCGCCTCACCACACGGCTCCGCTAAAAGGAAAATAGTATATCTGTATCAGGGCAAGGCCCTGCCCGGATTGGTTTGACAAGATATCTCCCTCCTCCCACATACCTGGTCCTTTAAATCAAATGCATACAAAAACACCGTAAGAGAGCTGAGAAAGCTTCTCTCACGGTGTGCTTTTGATCTCTCGGCCTCCCCCGCCTTTAAGGGGAAAAATTTATAGAAAGGGGACTCCTCCCTGGAAAGAAAAGAAAATATCCTTCTTTCTTCGGCAGTCGGAAGTAAAACATGCCTTTCTATGAAGAGCGAGAGAATAAAAAGCACACGAAAGAATACTTTGAGACTGCATCTGCCGCTGAATTTGCTGCATCGCAACTGTTTTCATATTCTCACGCTCACTTTCAGAAATTTTTCTTATTGTAGCACGGGAAGAAAGGATATGCAAGTATATAGTTATATTTTCAGGTGCATTCCTACTCGAACTGTAGTATACTCTATTAACGGTATTAATATAGGGTCGGAATTGCACCTTAAAAGGCTCATGCAGTGTTTCCTAATGGAGAGCGCACAGGTCTTTAAAATAGGATCGAAAATCAGGAGGGATTAAAAATGGATGCTGTAAAAATCCGTATTGCAACGGTGAAAGATGCAAAAAAGCTCTTGGAAATCTATACTCCTTATGTAGAAAAAACGGCCATTTCTTTCGAATATGATGTTCCCAGTCTGGAAGAGTTTACAGCAAGAATAAAAAGGACGCTCCAAAAATACCCATATATCGTGGCGGAAAAGGGCGGAGAAATCTTGGGATACGCCTATACGAACCCTTTTGTAGGCAGGGCTGCCTACGACTGGGCTGCGGAGACGACTATTTATCTGAAGGAAGATAAGCGAAAAATGGGGCTGGGAAAGCAGCTGTACCATGTGATCGAAGGAATCAGCAAAGCGCAGAATATCACCAATCTGAATGCCTGTATCGGATATCCCGAGGAAGAAGACGCATATCTCACGAAAAACAGCGTTCAATTTCATGCGCATATGGGCTATCGGAAGGCAGGCGAATTTTACAAATGCGGCTGTAAATTTGGCCGGTGGTATAATATGGTCTGGATGGAAAAAATCATTGGAGACCATATCTCTCCGCCTTCCCCGGTAGTGCCTTTTCCCGATCTGGATGCCGCCGCCCTGCAAGCCTCCGGCATTGAGCCCAGAGAGGAAATGACCGGCTCGAACATCCGCATAGCCAAAGAAAGGCCGCCGGTGCTGATCGGGCAGCTGACAGACGTTTGGGAGCGCTCTGTGAGAGCTACCCATCTGTTTTTATCCGAAGATGAAATTGCAGCCATAAAAAAATACGTGCCGCTGGCTCTGAAAAACGTTTCTTGCCTGATCTTTACAGAAAATGGAAACGGTTTTCCTGCAGCCTTTATGGGAATAGAGAAACAGAAGCTGGAAATGCTCTTTGTCGATCCTTCCGAAAGAGGAAAGGGATTGGGAAAAGAACTGCTGCAATACGGTGTCGAGACTTACTCCATCTCAGAGCTGACGGTTAACGAGCAGAACCCGCTTGCCCGAGGTTTTTATGAGCATATGGGGTTTTATGTCTACAAAAGGTCGGAACGCGATGAGCAGGGAAATCCTTATCCGATTTTGCACATGAAACGCCGGCTTTCCTAAAGCCTTTGAGCGCCCGCAGATAGATATCCGGTCATTCTCCGGAATTGGACTTCGACAGCTTGTAAGTTTAAGCAGCGTTTTTGTTTTTCATGTATTGGAAAACAGCGTAAAACCGAAAAGGGCTCATAAAACCGGCTTGACAAATCCGTTTCCGCTCCCTATAATAGAAATAACTTACATGCAGGAGTTTTTATTTTTCCTGTCTTCAGCCAAATGAAAACAACAATAAAGGCAATGAAGGGAAGAAGACGCTTTCAGAGCTTCCAGAGAACCGGCGGGTGGTGTGAGCCGGCGGCTATGACTGCGTGTATAGCTCATCCC
>URRG01000119.1 GCA_900550095.1 uncultured Oscillospiraceae bacterium | reverse complement strand
AGAAGGAACTGCGGCAAATGCGCCGGTATCTTCAGATGATCTTTCAGAATCCTTATACGTCTCTGAATCCCAGAATGACGATTTTTGACATCGTGGCGGAGCCTATGCGGCTGGGCGGCGGCTTTACGGAAGATGAGATTTCCGAGCGGGTGAAGAATCTTATCAACAAAGTAGGGCTTGAAGTAAAGCATCTGAACCGCTATCCTCATGCGTTCAGCGGAGGACAGAGGCAGCGTATCGGCATCGCCAGAGCCCTGGTGATGGATCCTAAATTTGTGGTGGCCGACGAAGCCGTTTCCGCTTTGGATGTGTCGATTCAGGCGCAGATACTGAACCTTTTGAAAGAGCTGAAGGATGAAAACAACCTCACATATATGTTCATTGCCCACAATCTAAGTGTGGTGGAGCATGTTTCTGATCGGGTTTGTGTTATGTATCTGGGCCGTGTGGTGGAAATGGCGGAAACCGAGGAGCTTTTCTATCATCCCAAACACCCGTATACAGAGGCTTTGCTTTCGGCGATTCCGGTGGCGGATCCCACAGTGGAAAACAACCGCATTATGCTTCCCGGAGAAGTGGGAAATGCAGCAAACCTTCCTTCTGGCTGCTGCTTCCACCCAAGGTGCAAATATGCTTGCGATGAATGCAAGGAAAAGATTCCTGAACTGAGGGAACTGACCCCGGGCCATTTCGCAGCCTGCCATCGGATTGAAGATTTGAAGCTGGACGGTATCGGAGAACTGAAGGTAAAAAATGCTGCCCATTCGTAACAGAATAAGAGGGAGGAAGCCGTTGTGAACAGGAATGTAAACATACAGGTAGATGCATCGAAGCAGTGTGGAACCCAGGACCATCTCTGGAGATGGATCGGCTATGATGAGTGCAACTATACGTATATCCCTGAAGGAAAAGAACTTCTGAGGAAGTTTGCAGCCCTTGGGGATGCCCCCTATTATTTCCGGACGCATTTTATGTTCTGCACAGGAAACTGCCACGGGACGTATAAATTTGGTTCCACCAATATATATTGGGAAGATCCCGAGGGGAATCCGGTTTATGATTTCACCTATTATGACAAGATCATGGATTCTTATATGGAAGCAGGCCATAAGCCCTTTGTGGAGCTGGGTTTCATGCCTCAGGCACTGGTGGATGAAAAATACTTGTTGCCCAAAGAGGGAAATTGGGACCGGTATAATCAGTATAAGGACGTGGGCTGGACATGCCCGCCGAAGGATTATGAGAAGTGGGGCAATTTTATAAAGGCCCTAATCTCCCATCTTCTGGACCGGTATGGGGAAGAAGAGGTGAAAACCTGGTATTTTGAGCTGTGGAACGAGCCGGATGGTTCCTATTGGTGTGCGTCCATAGCAGAATACTGTAAGCTTTACGACTATACGGAGCGGGCCATTCATCAGGCATGCGGGGAACTCCGCGTTTCGGGCCCAGCTGTCACAGATGGAGAATACGGTCGCGTATTCCTTCGGGATTTCCTAAAGCACTGCAAATCGGGAGTCAATTTCTGCACAGGAGAAACGGGGACTCGCTTGGATTTTATCACCTATCATGTAAAAGGCGGCGGCTTCCCCTTTGAAATGCATGCTCAAAAGGCTGTCCCTTCTGTGGAGCGGGTAGTGTATCACACTAAGTTGGGGCTGGATATTATCAAAGAATGCGGATATCAAGGACTGGAAGTAGTGCTCTCGGAAGCAGATCCGGATGGTTGGGCTGCGGGCGGCGTATATGACAACGCCAATATGATTTTCCGTAATACAGAGTATTACGCCACATATGTTGCCTCCACGTATGAGAAGATCGAGCAGCTTTGTCATGAATACCGGATGGCGGTGAGACCCCTTGCCTGGGCGTTCATGTTCCCGGGAGAGAGATGCTTTGAAGGCACCCGTACTTTCACCACCCAGGGGATCGACAAGGCGGTGTTCAATCTCTTTAAGATCTATGGATCGTTAGGAGATACGAAATTGGCCTTCTCCAGCGATGGCGCCGAAACCATGGAGCAGGTGGAAAAGCAGTTTATGAAGATGGAAGCCAGTAAGCCATATACGGGCGAAGGAGAAGAAACGGACGTTTCGGGCTTTGCTGTGGAAGGCAAAAATGGAGAAACACAAATTCTCATTTACAGCCACAACAACGATCGGGACGAGCATTCGGAAAGCACCGTAACTTTAACTGTGGAAGGGCTTTCCGGCAAAGAAACAGTGGAGTGCATCCATTATCGGATCGATGGGGAGCACTCCAATCCTTACGCGGAGTGGAAGCGCCAGGGAGAGCCCCTCTTCCCGGAAGGGGAGCAGTATGAAGCCATCAAAAAGCGCGATGGTCTGGAGAAGCTCACGGAGGATACGGTTCTTTCTGTGAAGGATGGAGCGGCAACGCTTACCTTTACCATGCCGGCCCATGCAGTTTCCTTCGTAGTCCTGAAGTAATACACATAATTAGGAAAGGGGAGGAGAAGATGGGATGAACCACAAAGAAATGCCGACAGAGGAAAAACAGGAACATTTGCAATGGCTGGCCGGGCTTTCTGGAAGCGAGTTCACCTCTGCCATGCTAAAGGTGTTCCGAATGCGGGCAGAAGATGTGGCCAACGGTGATTTGCTCCGGCGATTTTCCGCCACACGATTTACAGCCCCAGCGGATTTGGATCCGGCGGCATACCACAGGCTGCAGGCCATTCTGCTGGAAAAAGCGCGGTCCTGCGGTTTTATCCCTCTCCTGCTTTCCCCCCTGGCGCCCTTTGGAAGTTGCTCAGCCTTCGGTTGCGTCAGCCAGGATAAGGTAATGAGCACGATTCGGGGAGCGGAGGCCCTGGCAGATCCCACGAATATGCTTGCTGTGCACATTGCCTCCAATATCCGCAGCGGGAAGCTGGAGCAGGGAAAGACGCATCATTTCTGTGCTGCAGCCCAGGTGACGAGGGCGCAAAACAGCGCCCGCAAAGGTGTACTGACGCATTTCGGTCTTCTTGGTCTCGTCTCCTCAGGGATGGATACCGGTTCCTATCTCTGTGAAAAGGAGCTGCTTCTGCAGCATCTGCGATATTATGAAGCGCTTTTGGAGGGAGCCGGCCAGGTGGTGCTGCACCGAAGGAGTGGATATCCGGATGAAGAAGGATTCTGGAACCGAATGACGGATTTTCTGCAGAACGCAGGCCTTTCCATGCCTGTTTGTATAGGGGAACCCCAGGAGGAAAATTCCTATTACAGGGGGCTGAATTTTAAAATCTATGGGGAGATCGACGGAGTTCGCAGAGAGATTGCAGACGGTGGTTTTGTGGATTGGATCAATCGTACGACAGGTCTTCGGAAGCTCCGGTGCCTCATCAGCGGAGCCGGATTGGAACGGCTTTTATCCTTTGTTCATATTTAAAATGTGAGCATCCTGTCTAAAAGGCGGGATGCTCATTTTTTGCGTCTTTCCAGGTTTTCGACTGTTTTCTTCCTCCAGGCTTTTACAGAAAAGCCTTTGATGCACCTTTGGTTCTGTGGTATACTGAATACTCACGAATAAAAGAGCTGAAAGGCTTTTGAAATCTAATGGGAAGAGGATGAAATCCAATGAACGAGAAGGAAGTAGCGGAGATTCGCCGGCGTTTCCGGCCGGAAAAAAGCAATATAACCGCTGTACGCGGGTGCTATGTGAACGAAAACAGGGAGATCGTCTCCCAGTTCAGCCAGTCTTTGGCATTAACGCCTCAGGAGGAATCGGAGAAACTTTTGGCGGTACTCAAAAAAACGCTCTCCGGCACCCTGGGAAAAAACCTGATCGATATTTCGTTTGCTACCCGGCAGGTTATAGATAGCGACGAGCATCGCCTTTTGATGGAACTGAGGGATTCCTCCCTGCATAACGAGGAGGCTGTTCAAACTTTTTTTCAGAAGGTGATCAGCGTACTTTCTATTGAGGGGCAATATTTGATTTTGCTGGCTCATGACACATACGACGTACCCTACAGGGCGAAGGACGGCGAAAAGCTGGAGGACGCATCCTCTGAGGTCTTTTCCTATATTCTGTGCAGTATCTGCCCTGTAAAGACCACCAAACCGGCTCTTTGCTACGATGTGCCGGAAAATATCTTCCGCAGCCAGAAGACGGATTGGATCGTCTCCCCGCCGGAGCTGGGATTTATGTTTCCCGCCTTTGACGACAGAAGCGCCAATATCTACGGCTCTCTGTATTACACAAAGAATACGGCGGAAAGCCATGAAGAATTTGTGGATGCAGTTTTCCGCACAGAGATCCCCATGCCGGCAGAGGAACAGAAAGAGACCTTTCATTCCATTCTGAGTGAAACACTGGAAGAAGACTGCAGCTACGATGTGATACAGTCGGTGCACAGCCAGCTTTGCGAGATGATCGAAGAACATAAAGCCAACAAAGAGGAAGAACCCCTTGCAGTCTCTAAACGGGCTGTTCGGGGCGTGTTGGAATCCTGCGGCGTACCTGCAGAGCGCATGGAGGCCTTTGAAGAGAAATTCGATGAGGGCTTCGGTCCGGATACGGATATCAGTCCCCGGAACGTAGTGGATACAAAGCGTCTGGAACTGCGTACTCCGGATGTCACCATCCAGGTAAATCCGGAACGGGGGGATCTGGTGGAGACACGCATCATCAATGGAGCCAAATATATCCTGATACGGGCGGATGAGGGCGTGGAGGTCAACGGCATCAGCGTACATATCAGCTGAATGGGAAAGGCCGGCAGCTGCCGGCCTTTGCAAAAGATGTTCCGTTGGGAAGAAATCTGCGTTTTTAGGATGTTTTTTTATCGATAGTAAAACGATCTCGGCGACCTTACGAAAGTGTAAGATAGAAAGAGGGAAATGTAAGCCAATTCGATGGCAAAGCATTTCCCTTTTTTGCTACAATTAGGATACTTTCAGAAGATAGGGATGGGTCAAAAGGAGGAATACCCTTGAAAAAGATCCTGAAAATAGGAATAAAATTGTTTTTTTCTCTTGTTTCCTTAGGTTTGACATTTTTGTTGATCGCCGCCGTTTTCTTTGGAGTGAAAGGGTATCAAATGTATCAGGATGCGATACATAAAACACCATTGGATGAGAAGGTGGAGACGATTCGGAATAGGGAAGGGTTCACAAAATATGAGGAGCTGCCGGAAATCTATGTGGAAGCCGTGGTGTCGGTGGAAGACAAACGATTCTGGTCTCACCATGGAGTGGACTATCTAGCCATTGGCCGCGCTCTGTGGAACGATATCCGCGCCATGTCCTTTGTGGAAGGCGGCAGCACAATTTCCCAGCAGCTGATGAAAAATGAATATTTTACTCAGGAGAAAAAGCTGGAACGAAAATTTGCAGAGATTTTTGCCACCTGGGAGCTTGAAAGAGAATACAGCAAGAAAGAAATTTTTGAGCTCTATGTGAATACGATCTATTTCGGGAGCGGATACTATGGAATCCACGACGCGGCAGAAGGATATTTTGGGAAGGAGCCCTCAGAGCTCACCGAGTATGAAGCAATCATGCTGGCGGGCCTTCCCAATGCTCCCTCGGCCTATTCACCGGATACAAATCCGGAGCTGGCCAGGCAGCGCATGAAGCAGGTGCTGGAGAAAATGGTGGAATGCGAAGTGCTTACGCAAAAAGAGGCCGATGCAATTTTTGCAGGGCCACAGTCTGAGGACGTCCCAACCGGGACGTCCGTTTTGCTTATTGTTCCTTTTTTTCCAGTGCAGCCTGCAGGATCCGACGGTGGATTTTGAGCAATTGCTGCAAAGCCTGTTCTGCTTTTTCTCCTCCTGCGGCGCGAATTTCTTTAATCGTTTGCCGTTCTTCCTCTTCCCATATACGGATTAGCTTTCCGGGCAGATCCAAAAGGGGGCTTTGCTCGTCCACATCTGCCTCATCGCATGTTGGGGGGAGAAATCCCAGCTTCAGCATATGTGCATGTTCGTCGTAAAGATTGATTAGGCGAAGCCCACAGAATTCAGCTTCCTTGCGAAGGCGTGAGACGCGATAAATCCCAGGGGAGGCAAAAATAACCGCCGTCCCTGCAGAATGGCAGAGAAAATGCGTATATTTATTCTTGATGTCTGTTCCCGTGATGCGGCAGAGGCAGCAGTGTTCCCCCGGAAGCAAGTGCCTTTTTGATTCGCTGAAGGCCAGGTCACTGGAATGGATCCGGTAGATTTCAATATCCGGGTAAGTTTCTTTTTTCTGCCCCACCAGTTCCAAGGCTTTTCGTTCAAAGCCATTGGACGCCGGGCTGATAAAGAACCGATTTCCCTCCCTAAGGGCCTGGGAGAGGATCTGTTCCAGACGTTCGGTGAGATACGTGTCCAGAAGTGGGGAAGGGGTTGTGGGATGAAAGGCTGTTTTCAGGCAGGAATACAGCAGGACCGTTTTTTCTCTGGGAAAATGGGGCGTGATTTCCCGGCCGGCGGCGTCCAAAAGTTTCATATGCATCACCTTTGATATATTTGTAGGAGTTTTTAACGGTGCGATTCTCGCCATGTCATTTTCTTAGCCTCAACAAAAAGGAGGGGAGTTCCAAAGGGAGATGGTGGATTCACTGGCATGAAATGAAAGTTTATTCTACGGTCTCTCAACTTTCTATAAAACAGTGCTATGAATGAGTGGATAAAATGATTCAGAAATTGTGCCAAGATGAAAATATAGGGGATGATTTGACGAAATTACATAAAATGTATGTGTATTTTTTGCGGTCTCCTTTATCTTGGATAAAATGGATGCGCTTCTACTTCTTGTACTTGCTCAAGCCGCAAGGGCTCCAACTTTCTGGTTTCGCCCAGAAAGTTGGCAAAGATGCGCCCAAGAGGAGACATAATGGCGAATTGTGAGGATCATCACAATTCGACCTGTGCCGGTTTCACCGGCACAACCCCTCATGTTGGAACTCCTCCCTCCTTTTGCTGAGAGAACACTTTATCACGGATTTTATGTTG
>URRG01000118.1 GCA_900550095.1 uncultured Oscillospiraceae bacterium | reverse complement strand
CAATGTATAAGGCATCCCCTCTTTCCAGTAAAACAGCAGCCCTGTTTCCGGTTCGAATAGATAAGAAGAGCTGCCGAAGGAATCTGCAACTTTTATGCTTTCCGAACCGTCAAAATAATACAGCACCTTCTTTGTATACTCAAAGGAAACCGTTGAATTCTGAAGCTCTTCCCGGAACCGATCCCGCTTTTGGGCGTCTGTCTCCTCCCGCACGGATGTATTATAATATACCCCTTCAGCAGGCACCTCGGCAGGGCGCTCCATTCCGGGATCCGGCTCCCGCAAAGTTTCGACCTGCACCGTGCATTTTGGGTTTTCTGCGCCCGGTTCCAGATTTTCAAAAGTAAAGCTGACGCGGTATCTTCCGCCTTTTCCAAGCCCCAGCAGCAGCGAAGCGGTATTCCCTTCCAGCGTTATATACGCCTCGGCGTCTTCCGCCATCCGGGAATTGTGAATAGGGGTAAACAAAAGCTCGTCCCTGTCCTCGCAAAAAGGAGAAAGATACACCCCTTCCCAATCGCTTCGCAAAGGGTCGGCAGCTCTTTCTGCGTCTACCCAAACCGCCGAACGGAAATTTTCCAGCAGTGTCCGGTAGTAGGCACCGTCTTTCACCGGTTCTCCTTCTCTGTCCTCTTCCAAAAGATCGTCCGCAAGGCAGTCTTTGAGAAGAATCGGCTCCGTCTCCTCCCGATAAAAGTACAGGCTGCCGTCCTCCGCGATCTGTTCGATCCCATCGCAGTCCGGAATCAAAAGCTCCTCTTTCCCGTTCTGCCAAATATACAGATTCCCCTCCCGAAGGACATATGCGCATCGTTCGTCTGCGTTGTATTTTTTCACTTCCCCGGCAGCATCCGCTATTTTGGCAAAAGAATCCTGTTCTCCGTCATAACACCACATGCTCCCGTCCGCCTTTTCCACCAAAAAGCCTCCCGCCTCCTGATCGTCGACTAAAAAGAAAGCCGTGTCCGAAAGCAGTTCTCTGCTTTCCTTCAGAACCGGATCATAGAGAAAAAGATGCGCTCCCTGCCGATACAGGACGGAATCCCGCCAAAATATGCATCGTCCACGACGCCTGCAATCTGCTGCGCTCCTTCGCGGAACCCCTCTTCCGTAATAGATAAAAGGAACAGACCGTTTTCCCCGTCAAGCGTGAGAAGCATCGTGCCCGCTTCATTCTGCAAAACTCCCATCTCGGGGCATTCCATATTCAACGGAATGGAGATCGGCACACTTTCTTTTCCTTCCAGGCAGACGTACGCCCTGTTATGCCGGAAAAAGAGAAAGTATTCTCTTTTTCCGTTTTCTTTTAGGGTAAACAGAAAACAAACTGTGAGAACGGCCGCAAAAAGCAGGAGGCCTCCGGCAAGCAGCCGCCAAAGCGCGCG
This sequence comes from uncultured Oscillospiraceae bacterium, assembly GCA_900550095.1. GTDB lineage: Bacteria > Bacillota > Clostridia > Oscillospirales > Acutalibacteraceae > UMGS1264. The sequence goes on along the minus strand of URRG01000118.1, from coordinate 5,586 downwards.
GTTTCTCCTTCCCCTTGGCCCCTTCGCTTCCGCCGTATCGGATGCTTCTCCCCGTTCCGGCCCAGCCGGACACGCTTCCATATCTTCTCTGATTTCGATAACGCGCATCTCTGTGGAATCCTTTGCACCCATACCCGGAGCCTCCCCTCCGATTTATCCCCGTGGAACCGTCTTCTCATCGTATACCACAAGCGACTGGCTCCCCAACTGCGAATATCTGGTTTCCACCAGCTGCTTTTCATAACGGACCTTACCGCACAGAGGATCGTTAAAATAATAGTATTCGCCGTCATATCCGGTAAGCACCAGACAGTGCTCACCGCCAATCCATTGGAAACTCTCCCCGGTTTCCCGCAGAATCCACTACGCACCCTCTGTCGGCTCCTTCATATACATCGTGGCCCATAGGATCACAGGGATTCCCGCGTCTATATATTTCCTGCAGAGCTCCGGAACACCCGTGCTTGTGGTATTCTTCAACACATATCCTTCAGGCAGAAATCCCCGGACAGCTTTCTCGATACACGGAGCATAACAGCCGAAACCATTGTCCGTATATGGATCCCCCATAAACGCCGTGTCCGGGTGGCTTCCCATCATAACACCGTTTTCATAGATAAAAGAATCCTTCGGCAGATAGGAATCTATAAACGTTTCCACGTCGATAGAAATCCCCGCATACCGGCAGGCCATCACGGTGCTGACGCTTTCGCAGCCTGTGGGATACGCTTCTGCCTGGCTTATAAAAGGAACATCGAGAGGCTGACGGGAAGGCGCAGACTGACAGGAAACTGCTCCAAGCCCCGCCGCGCAAAGGAAAGCCGCCATTACCGCAGCGGCTTTGTTTTTCCAAAACCGTTTCGCACGCATACACTCATACGCTCCTCGCACGCCGTCCCTTTATACCGGCGGACCGCTTATAAGGCGGAGCCCCGCCCTGCTGAGACCGAAACTCTTCCCGGCATATGGAGAAGGGCGCCGTTCTTACGAAGCGGTTCGGCCTGAACATCCGCCTCGGAACCCGCTCCCGCACCGGAACCTGAATCAGAGGTTTCCTGGCCGGAAGAATTCCCGCCGCTTTCTAAAGGCCCCATCCCGCTGCTCTCCGCAGAAGAACCGCCTTCCTCCGACGGCGTTCCACTGCCGGAAGAAGAGGGCGCTTCCGAGGAAGATTCGCTTTCCGGAGGCTGGCTGCTTTCCGGGGATGAGCTTTCTCCAGAGGAAGAAGCATAGACCACCAGGGACTGTTTCCCCAGCTGGGAGTAGCGGGTCTCCACTATGGCCTTTTCATATTTGATCTTACCTCTCAGGGGATCGTTGAAATAATAGTACCGGCTGTCATACCCTGTAAGCACAAGGCAGTGTTCCCGCCCGATCCACTGGAACATGCTTCCGTTTTCCTTCAGAATCCACTGCCTTCCCTGGGTAGGCGGATTCATAGACATAGTGGCCCAAACCACCACCGGTATCCCCTTGTCAATATACTGGCTGCAAAGGGAGGACAAGCTCATTCCCGTGGTGTTGCGAAGCGTGTATCCGCCGGGAAGGAACTTTCGGACAGCCTTTTCGATGCAGGGGGCATAGCATCCGAATCCGTTCGACGTATAGGGATCTCCCATAAAATAATTATCGGGATGCCATCCGTACATCTTTCCGTCTTTATAGGTAAAGGAAGCCCGCGGCAGATAGGAATCGATAAACGTATTCACATCGATGGAAATCCCCGCGTACCGGCAGGCCATCACGGCGCTGACGCTTTCACAGCCCGTTGGGTACGTCCCCACTTGGCTGATAAAGGGGACGTCGGAAATCCACACGCGCTTGCCCGCATCGGACTGCCCCGGAGAAGAAGGCGACACAGGCGTCCCCTGAGAAGATACGTTCTCTCTGTCCTTCTCATTCTCCTTATAAAAATCCAATATCTCTTTTTGAGTTTCCTTCACATATACGGGCTCTTCCGGTTCAGAGCTCTCCTCCTCAGAGGAAGACGGCAGAAGAAAGCCCTCTAGATCCGGAAACGCGTTCTTCAGCAGATCTCCCACATTCTCTTCCGTTTCTTCGCTTTCCTCCGGTTCCTGCGATTCCGGAACCCCGCTTCTGACAGAGGAAACCGGCGCATCGGAAACGGGGGCCTGTACGATTCCGCTTTCCCCTGGAAGAGAGACTGACTGCAGAAGCACAAACGCCACCGCCGCAAAAGCCCCGCATGTCACGAGGCTGAGACAGAACTTTCTTCTCCTGCTGCTCCCAGCCATATGGGCCTTTCCGGGCCGCCCTGCCGGCTTCTTCCCCCTATATCGCCGCGGTCTCGCCATTTCTGCATTCCCTCTCTCTTTTTCAAACCCCGGTTATCCCTGCGGCAGCCCAGATAAAAAGACCGGCGCACGATATACGGCCTGGATTCTGTTTTGACTTCCTTCTGATTTAGAAATTCTATTATATCTAATGATAGCCAGTTTCCACAGGATTGTCAACGAATCATGTCATTTTCTTACAGAATTCCATGTGTAATTTTTTGACATTTTGACCGCGGCGCAAAAAAAGCCCCTGCCCGCAGGCAGAGGCCTTCCTCATACGGCGTAGGGCGCCGTCAGTTCCTTCAACTTTTCCGCATCCATAGGCGGCGTCCCTTCCAGAGGGAATGGTATCCCCATCTGCCGGTACTTTTCCAGGCACATGGTATGAAAGGGCAGCCACTCGATCTTTTTCAGGTTGGAATATCTCTTTGCCTTCCTGTATATGGCCGCAAGGTTTTCAGGGCTGTCCGTAAGGCCGGGAACCACCACATGGCGGATCCAAAGGGGGATCCCCAGCGCTTCCACACGGTCCAAAAAGGCTTCCGTCGCCGCCAGGCTGCCCCTGCAGTAAGTCCTGTAGCCTTCCTCCGTTGGAAATTTCAGGTCGGCCAGCACCAAGTCGGTATACCGCAGCGCCTTCTCCGCCCGGGCCAAATCCCCGGCCCCAGACGTGTCCAGCGCCGTGTGGACTCCTTCCTGCCTGAGAAGCCGAAAAAGCTCCGCCACGAATTCCGGCTGCCGCAAGGGTTCTCCCCCGGTTACGGTAACGCCCCCCGTTTCCCCGAAATAAGGGCGGAAACGCAGAATCTGCTTCAAAAGCCCCGCCGGGGAAACCGTCCTGCCGCCGCCGGAATCCCACGTTTCCGGATTATGGCAGTAGGCGCACCGCAGGGGACACCCCTGCATAAAGACCACGAACCGGAGCCCCGGCCCGTCCACAGCGCCCAGAGACTGAACGGAATGAAGCCTTCCCGTTATTTCCATCGGCACACCTCTTACACAGAAACGTGGAAGGTGCGGGAGATCACTTCCCGCTGCTGTTCCCGGGAGAGCTTATAGAAGTTCACCGCATATCCGGAAACACGGATGGTCAGGTTTGGATATTCTTCCGGATGCTCATAAGCGGCCATCAAAGTTTCCCGGTTCAGAACATTCACGTTCAAATGGTGAGCCTTCTGCCCGAAGTAACCGGTAAGAATCTGCACCAGGTTCTGGAGGCGGGTCTCCTCGTCCTTTCCCAAAGCGCCGGGAACAATGGAGAAAGTATTGGAAATACCGTCCCGGCAATACTCATAGCTGAGCTTCGCCACAGAGTTCAAAGAGGCCAGAGCGCCGGAAACATCCCTGCCGGACATGGGGTTCGCGCCGGGGGCCAGGGGTTCGCCTCTCTTGCGGCCGTCGGGGGTATTGCCCGTCTTCTTGCCATACATCACATTGGATGTGATGGTCAGGATCGAAAGAGTATGGACAGCCTTCCTGTAAAGAGGATTCTGGGAAAGAGCCTGATAGAACTTTTCCACCTGCTCGCAGGCGATGGAATCCACCCGGTCATCGTCGTTGCCGAATTTTGGGAAATCTCCCTCCGTCACGAAATCGGTCACAAGGCCCGTCTCCGGATCCCGCACGCAGCGCACCCTTGCATATTTCACAGCGGAAAGAGAATCCGCCATACAGCTCATGCCCGCGATACCGAAGGCCATCAGCCGGCGCACATCCGTATCGTGCAGGGCCAGCTGGGTCTTTTCATAGGCGTACTTATCATGCATGTAATGGATGATATTCATGGCGTTCACATAGGTTTTCGCCAGCCAGGGACGATAGAAATCCATGCGTTCCATCAGCTTGTCGTAATCCAGATATTCCTCGGGCCAAATCTCCATCTCAGGCCCCACCTGCTGGTTTTTGAGTTCATCCCGCCCGCCGTTTATGGCCAGAAGCACCAGCTTAGCCAGGTTGGCTCTGGCGCCGAAGAACTGCATATCCTTCCCCACGCGCATGGCGGATACGCAGCAGGCGATAGCATAATCGTCTCCATACACAGGGCGCATAATATCGTCGTTTTCATACTGAAGGGCGTCCGTATCGCAGGAAACCTTGGCAACAAAGCGCTTCCAGCTTTCCGGCAGCTTTTCAGACCACAGAACGGTCAGATTAGGCTCCGCCGCGGGATTCAGATTATAGAGCGTGTTCAGCATGCGGTAGCAGTTCTTTGTGACCATATGACGGCCGTCTTCGCCGACGCCGCCCACAGCTTCCGTGATCCACATGGGGTCGCCGCCGAAAAGCTCATTGTATTCCGGCGTGCGCAGATGACGTGCCATGCGGAGCTTCATGACGAAATCATCCATGATCTCCTGGGCGCGGGTCTCATCCAGCAGGCCGTTTCTCAGATCCCGCTCAAAATAGATATCCAGGAACGTAGAAACGCGGCCCAGGCTCATCGCGGCTCCGTTCTGCTCCTTGATGGAAGCCAGATAGGCAAAATACACCCACTGCACAGCCTCCTGGGCATTCCCGGCGGGCTGCGAGATATCGAAGCCGTACATAGAAGCCATTTTTTTCAGATCCTCCAGGGCCTTGATCTGATCGGCAAGCTCCTCGCTCAAGCGGATGGTTTCATGCAGCATGGCTTCCAGGCCCACGGCCAGCTTATCCCGCTTCTTCGCCTCTATGAGCCTGTCCACGCCGTAGAGAGCCACTCTGCGGTAATCCCCGATGATGCGGCCCCGGCCGTAAGCATCCGGCAGACCGGTGATCAGGCCGCAGTGGCGGGCGGCGCGGATCTCAGGCGTATAGGCGGAAAACACGCCGTCATTGTGGGTTTTATGGAGCTTAAATTCCTCTTCCAGCTCCGGGGAAACCTCATAGCCATATGCGGCGCAGGCTTCCCGCACCATCCGCATCCCCCCGAAGGGGTTGCAGGCCCGTTTGAGAGGCTCGTCCGTCTGCAGGCCCACGATCAGCTCCCGTTCCTTATCCAGGTATCCCGGGGCAAAGGCCGTGGGAGTGATGGCGGTTCTGGTGTCCACCTTATAAGCGCCGCCGTTTTCTCTCTCCTTTTTCAGGAGATCGTCCAGTCTGCTCCGCAGAGAAAGAGTCCTCTCCGTGGCAGGCTGCAAAAAGTCTTCATTTCCGCCGTAGGGTGTATAATTCCTCTGAATGAAATCTCTGACGTTGATTTCGTCCTGCCATATTCCCGGCACGAATTCATTCCACTGTTTCATAGGGCTGTCTCCCTTCTATCATCACACATGCCGCCCTGCATACCGCCTTTTCCCATCCCCTGTTG
>URRG01000117.1 GCA_900550095.1 uncultured Oscillospiraceae bacterium | reverse complement strand
CCCGCTCCGCCGGGATGCCGTCATCCATAAACTGCGGAAAAAGCAAATGAGGAGCAAGCGGGATGCAGGTATTCCGTACTGCAAAGCGGCTGTATATCCTTGCCATGTTCACATTCCGTTCTATATCGCCCGCATAGGGAGAACATATATAGACCAGCGGCCGGTATACACGCCTCGCTGCTTTCTCCTCTTTCTCAATATTGGAAAGGGCTTCATAGACCGTTGGGTCATAGTAGCCCTCGCTGTTATATTTGTTGATGCCCATAGACTGTACCTCCTTCTAATCTTTCTGATAAAAATCGCATTCGTATCCGTCTGCTCGGAGCTTCAGCCCCTTCGCCCAGGGCGGCGTCCTTCCCATCTGTTCGCACACCGCCGCAACCGACATCCTTCGGTCAGCCTCAATGATGACCTCATCATGCACATGGGCAACAATGGCGCAATTGCGCAGAGTCCGCAAGGCATAGCAGAGGATATCGCGGGCGGTACCCTGGACGATATTCTCCACAAACTTGGGACCGTAGCTTTCCAGCCGTTCCCATTTCTTTGTGCCGCTCACACCCATATAGGTCACCGATTCCCCGCCAAACTGGTTCTCTCCGATCCTCGGTTTCACATAAGCGAGCCGCCGGCCGGAAGGGAGCGTAATGAAGAGCATGGCGCTCCGGTAATCAAAGCGGAGCCCGTGTGTCTCCGTAGGTACTCTCTGCCTGATACAGTCCTTTACTGCCCGATCCACATCCCACCAGAACTGCGTGATCATGGGGTTGGAAGTTCTCCACGCATCCACCAGGGGCTGCAGTTCCTCCTCGGCAAGTCCCATCTCCAGCGCACCCATGGATTTCAACGCGCCCACCGAGCCGCCATAGCCCAGGGCCAGTTCCGCAATCTTTCCTTTCTGCCGGAGATGGCCGTTGACGCCATGCTTCTCCACCGGAACATGGAACATCTGGCTTGCCGATGCGCAGTAAATATCGCCCCCGTCCGCAAAAACCTTGAGCCGCCACCGCTCCCCGGCAAACCAGGCAATTACCCTGGCTTCAATGGCAGAGAAATCCGCTACAATGAACTTCCTGCCATCCTGCGGCACAAATGCCGTACGGATAAGCTGGGAAAGGGTATCCGGAATATCCTCATAGAGCATGGAAAGGGCTTCGTAATTACCGTTCCGCACCAAAGCCCTCGCTTCAGCTAAATCGCCCATATGGTTCTGTGGTAGGTTCTGAAGCTGGATCAGCCGCCCGGAAAACCGGCCGGTACGGTTCGCTCCATAGAACTGGAACATTCCATGCGCCCGGCTGTCTGCGCAAACTGCGTTCTCCATCGCCGTGTATTTCTTCACGCTGCTCTTGGCGAGCTGCTGCCGGAGTGAGAGAACCTCCCGCAGCGGCTCCGGCACTGTCTTAACCAGCTCCGCCACCGCTTTCTTTCCCAAGGTGTCCGTTTCCAACCCGCGGTCTGCCAGCCACTGTTTCATCTGCTGTACGGAGTTTGGATTCTCTAATCCCGTCAACTCCTGCAAAGCATCCGTTAGCCGTTCACGGGAACGGACATCCATGGCGATGGCCTGCCGGACCAGTTCCATATCCACGCCGATTCCCCGGTCATTGATCTCCTGGTCGAGATGGTATTCCTTCCAGATGGAATCCGACACCGGGAAGTTGGAGAGCCGTTTTTGTATCTGCAGTTCCGTCTCCACATCCCGCAGGTTATAGGCTTTGAACCGCCTCCACTTTTCCCGGTCATGCTCCGGCAGGTTCCGCATCCTGCCGCCGTTTGCTTTTGTCGGCTTGCAGGGGAGGCAAAAGTAGCGGATCAGATCCTTGCCCTCCGTCAGTTTCTGTTTCTCCAACCCCAGAGCCGCTCCAGCACTTTCCAGAGAGAGGGGAAGTCCCAGTGTTGCAGACCACACCATCGTACAGTGCCAGCCTTCCGGCTCCAGCCATTCCCCCAGAAAGTTTGACAAGCACACCCGCTCAAACATGGCGTTAAAAGCCCACTTGGGCACAGAGGTATCAGACAATGCAGAAATTACCTCTTCCGGGATCTGTTCCCCGCAGGCAAGATCGACCACGCGCACATCCCCGCCGTCTGCGGCATAACCAAACAGCAGGACTTCAAAAGCAGGGGATGAAGCATATTTATATACACCGCACTTAGACAAATCCACATCCGAGTACGTTTCAATATCGATAGACAATGTCCTCATTTTTATCATCTCCCTTCAACTGCCTTATGGGCGGCAGGAAAGATCCCCGCCGCCCTGTCGTAAGGCTATCTTTCTGTCAGGAGAGGAAATCTTCATCCTCATCTGCAAAATCATCCTCCGGACGGGACTTGCCGCCCAGTGACTCCCCGTCCCGGATCTTCTGCAGGTTATTCAGCCCACAGGCGATTCCTTTATTTCCATTGGAATTGAACGCATAGAAGTTGATGCTCGCCCTGCCATATACACCGCTGTAAACCTCAGAAGTATCCAAGATCGGCTGACGGTCCGCATCCACGATGCCCGGAGCCGTGGCGCTGTTGGCATTGACGAAATAGGCGTTTGTGTAGGCTTCATCATCCGGTCGCTCCGCATCCCCATCTCGGAGCGGTGTCTTTAAGACGGAAAGCGCCGGAACATTCCGGCCGTTGCCTTTCAGCTTGGCTTCACCCTCCTTGTAGGCAGCCTCAATAGCCGCTTTGATCTTGTTGATGGTGACCGTATCCGACTTGGGGATAATCAGGCTGACGCTGTACTTGGGCGTGCCGCCGTTGATAGACTTAGGCTGCCATACATTGCAGTAGCTCCATCTGGTATTGGGGCCGGTGATCACTTTCATCGGGTTCTTGACTTTATTTGACATTCTAATTTCCTCCTCAATCTTTAAAATCATTCTGTGCCGTATTCATAGGCTGTCGCTTATCAGACAATGGCACAAGGACGGGCTTGCCCTGGGGCTTTTCGATCAGGCCACCCAGCAGCTCGTCAAACTTCTTTTTGCCCAGGAGTTTCTGCATTTCCGTAAGGCCCAGCACCTTTTTGGCATAGGGATCATATCCTGCCTGGGAAACGGCATCGGCCACTGCATCCTCGCTGATATATCGGCGGTTGGAACGTCCCTCCACCACTTTATAGCCAGGATACTCTGTCCCGCTGAGTGCCTGCCGGAGCGCATATTCCTTCACATCCGCAGCCCAGGCGGTCAGTTCATCCGCCTTGTCCAGGATGGCGGCAATCTCCGCGTCCTCCAGTGTATCGGGCATCTCAAAATCATATTTCGCCAGTTCCAGGTTATACTCTGCCCTCTTCCGGCAGACCGCCTTTGCCTTGCAGAACCGACACCAGTCCCCGCAGGCAAACTCCCCACTGCCCTCATAGGCCAGCTTCGCCTTATAGGTCAGGTCGTTATAAGCCCACTGCAAAAGATCATCTTTTTCCATGATGCAGACACTCACGTTATCTCGGCGTGGCTGGAAGATGGTCATGCGGACGGTATCAATGTCATAGATACCGTCAAACAGTTCCAGAGCGCCCAAGGCGTACAACATCATCTGGGGATTCTCTACTGAGGATATCTCCACGCCTTTCCCATGCTTGTAATCCACAATATCGAGAGTACCGTCTGCGATGATGACGCAGTCGCCAGTTCCGAAGCCGTCTTTGACGAAACGGGAAAAGTCCAGACGCTGCTCAATCAGCACCACTGGGTCTTTGCAGGTTTTCTTTGCGTCCTCCACCAGTTCCAGCACATAGGCTGCATAGTCCAAGGCGCACTGTTCCATTTCCTCGTTATAAAAGGAAAGGTTCTCCGTGGGGTCAGCGGCATCCATGCCAAGCGCCTGTTTTAGCTTGTATTCACACAGGCTGTGGGCGTCCGTTCCTTCCTGGGCATATTCGCTGCCCGTATCTTCATACTTCTCGCAAAGCCTTGCGGAAGGCGGGCAGTTCAGCCACCGGTGGCTGGAGGAGGCGGAAAGCAATGCGTGGCCCAGGCCAGCTTCTCTTGTGCCTGCGGCACAATTCACCTTCTGTTTTCCCATCACAGCACCTCCGCTTCCGCAAGGAGCGCCGGGTACTCCGCCGGGTCAATGTCCGACAGCTTATCGGCACCATGCTTGATCAGGAGCGCCTTTACTTCCGATGTGTGTTCGGCGCGGGACTTCTCCGCCAGAGCCGCACGCACCTGTTCCAGCGTCAACGGTTTTGATTGCTGCCCTGCCTTCTCTGTAGGCAACTCCTCTTTCTTTGCGACAGTTTTCTTTTCCGGTTTCTGAGCCGGCTTTTCCTCCGTGGTTTGGTCCGGCTGTTCCTGCCCGCCCTGTGCGACAGCGTCTGCCACCGCCTGCAGGCTGTTTGCCAAGGAACGGAGATCGGATACCACGTCCAGAAGAAGTTTCATCTTACTCATGCGCCAGCCCCCCTTCCGCAACCTCCCGGATCGAAAGTTCCTCCACGGAACTGCCCGGAACAATGACCGTCAGCCGGACCTTGTCCCCCAGCAGGAAACGCATGAACCGCTCCCGCACAGAGACATTCCGCACACTGACTGCTCCGCTGTTCACAGGCTTCTTTGAAACACGGATCTGTAATGTGTGTTTCATCTCTTCACCTCTGCTTTCTGGAGGACGGTATCGGGATGTCCTTCAACATACGGAGATTTGGAGGCTGTTTTGAGGGGGTATCTCAGAAATATTTCAAAAACTTTTTTCTAGCCCATTCGATGGATTCCCGGATGGACTTGATGTCTTTACCCTCTCGGCGGGCGATCTCCCGGAGGGATACCCCTTCGGCCAGCATCAGCAACCTGCGCCGCTGCACCTCTGAGAGCTGCTCGAACGCCTCTTTGATCCGCTGGTTTTCAAGCTGCAGAAAAAGTTCCGTCTCCGGAGTACTGCCGTCCGCATAATCCTCGCCTTCATATTCTGCTGCATCCAGGGAATAGCAATGGTACCGCTCCTTCCGATCCTGATTGCTTTCCTCCCGTCTGGAATCCAGGATTAAGTTTCCGATTTCCTCATTGACCTCTACGTCTGAGGTCTCACCATTTGCAAATGTGTAATTGATTTTCAATTTGCCGTTCTCCTTTCGGAGCCCGACAGGCGGCACCTCTGCCGCTAAAACGAAAAAAAGAGCCTGACAAGCAGCACAAAAGTGCCGCTTGCCAGGCTCAATGTCGTCTCCATCATCTTTCAGATGGTATCGTGAGGGTTTAACCGATAACTAAGGAATGAAATCTCCCCCTCGTGCATCATGCTCAAACAAACGAATGATCCTTGTCCCGATTTAGCTATCCGTTTCCCTATCCCATATACATTCCTTATGAAACTTGCCGTATTACCGTAGCGCCTCGGTCAGCTCCCTGCGTAAACATTTGGAGCGAATCAGATTTCCTCTATTCAGTTTTAATTACCCCGATTTCTGAACTGCAATGTCTGCACTTTATCACGAAATCGGGATTACAGTTCTTTGTCGGGGTAACCAACTGTGCTTTTGTATTTACAGATGCATCCAATAGCCTGTGTCCGCATTTTGGACATAAAATGGATCTCCTTTTCTTCTCTAGTCCATTGGCCTGTACCTCCTTCTTTCTTTGCATATCACATACACTCCTTTCTTGGCTGCTATCCGGCATTCAGGGGTAGGGAGTATATGAATCATCTTGATTCCTTTTATTTTACAAGTTCTGTCAGCCAGGGAGCTATCGGCCTTGATATTACTCTGGCATTCAAATAAGCCATTTCCAGTGTCAGGCATGTATTACCCAAATAGTATCCTTCCATAACTGTCAGTGTCAGAGCAAGATCAGGCTTTTTCTCATTCGTCAGATATATCGGGAGAAGATACTGCATCTTTCCCTGATACCCTTGCGGCACTATAAGCCCCGGCTCAACTACTGTCTTTCTCCTGCCAAGTTCCACTGCCGTTTCAAATAAAAGTGGCAGATTCCTGGCTTTACGGATTTTCGCTGGAATACGCTCCAGATTTTCTGTGTCTCCCAATATGTGTTCCACGTTGACCCTGATAGGCCAGTCTGGTTGAAAACCTGCGCCGTTCTGCGCCATATAGTAGGAGGGCATCTGCGGCAATGGCTGCACATATTTCAGAAACGGTGACAGTTCATCGCAGAATCCCCTGAAGTACCAATCTTTCATCGAAGTCTTTTTATGGTTCCGATCAAAGCAGGCATAAATCCCTTTGTATCGGGATGTGTATAATCCTGTATGAAAACAGGCACACTCATTTTCCACATGAAAATAACCTGCCGCTTTCCTGGCATCCCTTTCTGAATTAAAATCAATGCTCTGCTTTCGGAAAACAATATGTATGTACCGCTCCAGTATGGGGGTATCCTCATTTTTCGTCTTATAAATTGGCTTCTTGAACCGCCATGGCTCCGGCAGAGCCAGTTTCGACAACTCATCCAATTGTCCGTACCAGTCCGGCACATAAGCAAAATCAAATAAATCCGTTTCTATCATTCTTATGTTCCTTTCATAACAATCTGTATTTTCCACCGTCCAATCTCTTCCAATGGCACTCTATATCATGTATTCATATAACTGACTATTATTTCTATGGTCCCATTTCTTCCTCACTCCTTTCCCGTGTCCCATACTCCCTGAAATACAAAATAGGGAAAAGGCGTTCCTGCAGACACCACTGCATTCACGCCTTTTCCCTATGTGAGATAATAATTTTGTGGAAGTATGGCTCTTCCATACTATTGATGGTGCAGTTCTCTACGGATACTGCCTGAATTTTTTTAACCGTAAAGCCACTCCTCTATCCATCAAAAACATCTCCATTCTTCCAGCAAGTATGGTTGTACCATTCTCAAAAAGTCTTGTATCGCCATTTTTACTTTTCAAAGGTATGGCACTAACATACTTACAGGAGGTGATATCATGGCTATTCATCCAAGACAGTTCGGCATCGTGCTGAAAAATGCACGAATGGATAAAAAACTCACACAAGCAGAATTAGCTGAA
>URRG01000116.1 GCA_900550095.1 uncultured Oscillospiraceae bacterium | reverse complement strand
CGCCGCCTGGCGAAACAGGAGAAGCTCTGCCCTCAATTTCATCTCTCCCTTCAGAGCGGCTGCGATGCGACACTGCGCAGGATGAACCGCCATTATGATACGGCGGAATACAGGCGGATCGTGAAAAATCTGCGCGGTGCTTTTGAAAACGCCGCTATTACGACGGATATTATGGTAGCTTTCCCCGGAGAAACGGAGGAAGAATTTGAAAGCTCTCTCGCTTTTGCCAAGGAGATCGGCTTTGCAAAGGTGCATGTATTTGCTTATTCCCGCCGTCCGGGGACCGCGGCGGATTCCATGTCCGGCCAGCTCACGAACCGCTGCAAGGAGGAACGGAGCCGGCGGATGATAGACCTCACTGCTGAAAGCAAGGCTGCCTTTTTTCGCAGCCAGGAGGGAAGGACGGAAAAGGTGCTCTTTGAGCGAGAATGCGGTCGAAATGTGTGGGAGGGTTACACCATGAACTATACGCCGGTCCGAGTCGTTTCCGTCCGTCCTCTGGGAGGAGAGGTTTTGCCTGCAAGGCTTCTCAGGGCCGAGGAGGACTGGTGCGTGGGGGAACTCGTATAGAGATGTATGCGCCTTGTGCAATGGGCAGAGCAGAAAGAAAAAGCTTCTGAAACCGGTCCTTACTTATAGGAAGCGGCGCCGTACGAAAAACGACGATAGGTCAGGTTCTTATGAAGAAAACGAACCTTCGTCTGTTTCATTATCATATGATGATCGAGCCGGTTATCGAAAATTTCTGCAGACACGATGGCGAAACAGGAAATAAGCTCAAGCGGGTCGTTTTTGAGGAGTTTGTAAAAAGCGATAGTGAAGGAATGAGCTTTACCTGCATGTGGGAATTCGGCCAGCCGTCGGATTGGGAGTATATCGAGCGCTCACGCGTTTTGAAGAAGATGGTGCAGAAATCTATTGTGCGGAGCTGACGGAACTGCACGATATACGCCTGCAGCGCAGCGGTATAGAAAACCGCTTGAAACATAAAGCCTCAAAACGGGATTTGGACGTTTCCTCCCGCTTGTATACTTCAGGAGGATGCGGATTGCCGGCTAGTAAGCAATGAAAGGGAGCTCCTTTTTCTATAATACAGATGTGGGTACTTCTGCTCCTTCTCCCGATACGGCAGCCGGCAGGAGAAAGAAGGTCTTTGCTTTATAGTGGTCCCAGGTTCCTTATGGCTCTATGCCGGATTTCGGTCCCTGTGGATGGTGAATCCTCCTTGATCGCGGTGAGAAAATATAACAGAGATTTTACAAGGGCCTGATGGAGAAAAAAGGACAGGGGTGCTATACTGAAAACCGGTGGAAAAAGCTCGCGGACTACGGCATCTAAAAAGGAGAAGGAGATTTTTCTGTTTTGAGCTGTTTTCTGTCTTGACAATTTTCTTTTTTCTCTCATAATAGAATATAGAGGATACCAAATGAAATAAGAGAGTGAGGAAGAGGGTATGAAACAGGCAAAAGGCCCCGGGGCGCGCATAAAGTTTACCAAAACGGAAAAAAGCTGGATACTCTACGATTGGGCGAATTCCGTTTATGCCACGAATATCATGGCTGCGATTTTTCCAATTTATTTTACCTCCGTATGCGGGGGAGATACGCTGGGGCTGCAGTGGTGGGGGTACGGAACCTCTATCGCTACGCTGGTAGTGGCTGTGATGGCTCCGCTGTTGGGCGCTATCGGAGACTATCAGGGGATGAAGAAAAAATTCTTTGCCTTCTTCATGTTTTTCGGAGTGGTCTGCACGCTGTTGATGGCTATCTTTGACAACTGGCAGATGCTGCTGGTGGGGTACGTGCTTTCATATATTGGATTTGCCGGCTCGTGCCTTTTTTACGATTCCTTCCTGACGGATGTCACCACCAGCGAACGAATGGACAAAGTCTCCGCCTGGGGGTATGCCATGGGGTATATCGGAGGCAGCACCATACCCTTTATCCTTTCCATCGTGATCCTTCTTATCATGGGCATGGATAATCCCACGGCGGTAAAGCTGACGGTAGTTCTCACCTCGGTTTGGTGGGGGATTTTCAGTATTCCCATGCTTAAAAATGTCCGCCAGAAGCATTATCTGAAAGCGCCGGACCATATCGTCCGCAATACCTTTTCCAATATAGGAAAAACCCTCAGAAGCATTTCCCGGAGAAAGGGACTGCTCTTCTTTATTCTGGCGTATTTCTGCTATATCGACGGAGTGGGTACGGTCATCCATATGTCCACCAGCTACGGCGAGACCCTTCATCTGGACAGTGTGGGCATGATCCTGGCCCTTTTGGTTACGCAGATCGTAGCTGTCCCTTGTTCCATTCTTTTCGGCAGGCTGGCGGAAAAGGCGGGTTCTATCCGAATGATCGGAATTTCCATCGGCATATATTTTCTCATCTGTCTGGTGGGCTTCTATATGGGCTACAGCGTAGAGGCGGCCAACGGGGCGGAAGAGGCGATCCGGCGGGCGGAGGTGCTCTTCTGGATCATGGCAGCTATGGTGGGAATGGTTCAGGGAGGCATCCAGGCCCTTTCCCGCTCCTATTTCGGAAAGCTGATCCCTGCGAATAAGAGCAATGAATATTTCGGTTTCTTTGATATTTTCGGGAAATTTGCCACGGTAGTAGGGCCTCTTTTGGTTTCGCTGGTGACGGATCTGACAAATCGTTCCTCTTTGGGTATTTTGAGCCTTCTGGTTCTTTTTGCTGCAGGCGGACTTTTGCTGTTCCTTGGCAGAAACCGCATGAAAGCGGAAGAGCAGGCTGTAAAGCTGGAAGAAGCCAGGGAAGAATAAACATATCGATGTCAATATTGCCGGGATGAGAGAAGCGGCCTTCCGAAAGGAGGGCCGCTTTGCGGTTGATATAGGCGGCTTTAGAAAAGGCGCCGGGTACTGTTCCAGTTTCCCAGGACATCTTGTTTTTCCAGAGCAGGGAGGAGAGAGGCAGCCCGGCGGAGTTCTTCTGCCGAATGGAGATGCTCGTTCCATTCGTGCAGCCTCAGCTGATCCCTAGCAGAAAGGGAGAGAAAAAATTCCCGGCTGCTTTTGCTTTTTTGGATGAGCTCCTGAAGGTTTTGATAGAGCATGGATACTCCCCCTTTTTTATAGTAGATGCCCGAATCAAAGGGCGTTATTCTTGTGGAAATTGTAAGAAGCCGGATAGCTAGGAGAGGCTTTGCTGAAATAGGCATATAAAGAAAAGATGTTTTATTGACAAATCGGTAAAAGAGTGCTAAAATTTTTTATGGTTAGAATAAACTAACCAAATTATTCATCTTGATGAAACAAAAATTCCGGTGTTTGGGGTGAGAACCGGCAATTGGAATGGTTTTGAAAGAGAGGCGATCCGTGTGAAGCAGCATAAGTTTTGGTCCTGGGCGGCGGTTGTCTGTTTTTTGATGCTCATATATACTGGATATAAACATAAATAAGGAGGAAATACGGATGTTGAATGTATCTCATATGAAAAAATTGGGGCTGTTTTTGGGCGGTGTTCTGTTTGGAACGGCTGGAGTGAAGCTTCTTTCCAGCAAGGATGCCAAGAAGGCCTATGTGCAGTGCACGGCGGCGGCTCTGCGGGTGAAGGAAAGCGTAATGAAGACGGCTACTACTGTGCAGGAAAACGCCGAGGATATTCTTGCAGAAGCCAAGCAGGTCAACGAGAAGCGCGCGGCGGAGGAAGCGGCTGCTGAGGAGGCTGTTTCGGAGGAAGAAAGCGAATAAGGATGTAGGGGCTGCGGGGAATACAGCCCCTTTTTCTTCGGCTGCTGCCGAAGGAAGACGTTCTTGGAGGAATCGGTGTGAAATTTACGATCAAGCATGAAATAGACGGGCGTATGCGCGTCCATCTGGTTCAGAAGCGAATGAGCTTCCGGGAAGCGGACACGCTTCTGTATTATCTGGAGCATCTGGAGGGAGTCCGGAAAGCGAAGGTCTATGAGCAGACGGCGGACGCCGCCATCGAATACAGCGGGGAGCGGAAATCTCTTTTGGCTGCTCTGCACGCTTTTCAGTATGAAACAGCCGGCGTGCCGGAAAGCGCGTTGGAAAATTCCGGGCGGGAGCTGAATTCTCGCTATAAGGAAAAACTTGTCTGGAAGGTGGTTCTGCGGGCGTGCAGAAGATGGCTTCTGCCGGCGCCTCTCCGGGCGGCATATACGGTGCTCCATTCTGCGCGGTACCTTCAAAAGGGACTCCGATGCCTGATGAAGGGAAAGCTGGAGGTGCCGGTATTGGA
The DNA here is from genome assembly GCA_900550095.1 of uncultured Oscillospiraceae bacterium. Classification (GTDB taxonomy): domain Bacteria; phylum Bacillota; class Clostridia; order Oscillospirales; family Acutalibacteraceae; genus UMGS1264. The sequence goes on along the minus strand of URRG01000116.1, from coordinate 2,763 downwards.
CGCAGCCGCCATCGGCGTATCTATGCTGCGCAGGGACTATGCTACGGCCGCTTCCGTAATGTTCCTTTTGGGAATAGGTGAGACGCTGGAAGAATGGACGCATAAAAAGTCTGTGAGCGATCTTGCCAGGAGCATGTCTCTGAATGTAGGAAAGGTATGGCTCAAGCGGGGGAAAAGCGAAATTTTGACGGATACCTCCTCTGTTCTGCCGGGGGACTGGGTTGTCGTCCGTATGGGGAACCTGATTCCTTTTGACGGAACTGTCGCCGGGGGAGAAGCAATGGTCAACCAGGCGTCTCTCACAGGGGAATCTCTGCCGGTCAAAAAAGAGCAGGGGGGATATGTATATGCGGGCACGGTGCTGGAAGAAGGAGAGCTGACCGTGGAAGTCAGAGAGGTTTCCGGTTCTACGCGATATGAGAAGATCATAACCATGATCGAGGATTCAGAGAAGCTGAAATCTGCTGTGGAGAGCCGCGCAGAACATCTTGCAGACCGTCTTGTGCCCTATACGTTCCTGGGGACGGTTCTCACCTGGCTGGTGACGCGGAATATCACCAGGGCGCTTTCCGTGCTGATGGTGGATTTTTCCTGTGCTCTGAAGCTGGCTATGCCTATAACGGTCCTTTCCGCCATGCGGGAGGCCGGCGGATACCATATAACCGTTAAGGGCGGCAAGTATTTGGAGGCGCTGGCTTCGGCCGAGACTATTGTCTTTGATAAGACGGGAACCCTTACCAAGGCCCGGCCCACTGTGCGGGACGTGGTTCCCTTTGCAGATGAGAGCGCCTCTGAGATGCTCCGCGTAGCCGCCTGTCTCGAAGAACATTTTCCTCATTCCATGGCGAAAGCTGTGGTCCGGGCCGCGAAGGAGCGAAATTTGGAGCACGAAGAAATGCATTCCAAGGTGGATTATATCGTAGCGCACGGCATCGCCTCCTATATCGGAGAGAAGCGCGTCGTGATAGGGAGCCATCATTTTGTATTTGAAGACGAGGGCTGCACCGTTCGGGAAGAATTTCTGCAGCGCTTTGAAGACCTGCCCGAGGATTGCTCCCATTTGTATCTGGCGATCGACCGGGAATTGGCGGCTGTGATCTGTGTGGAAGATCCCCTGCGGGAAGAAGCGGCGGATACGGTCCGGCGGCTCCGCGAGGAGGGTTTCAGGAAAATCGTCATGATGACGGGCGACAGTGAAAGGACTGCTGCGGCCATCGCCGCAAAAGTAGGTATGGACGAATATTACTCGGAGGTTCTCCCGGAGGACAAGGCCCGGTTTATCCAAAAGGAACGCCAGGCGGGAAATACGGTCGTAATGGTGGGAGACGGGATCAACGATTCTCCGGCTCTTTCCGCGGCCAATGTGGGGATCGCTATCAGCAACGGCGCGGCTATCGCCAGAGAGATCGCCGATATCACGGTTGCCGCGGACACTCTGCAGGAGCTGATAGCCCTGCGCCGCCTGAGCGCCGCTATGATGCGCAGGATCGGCAGAAATTACAAAACGATTCTGGGCGTGAACGGCGGATTGATCCTTTTAGGGGCGGCGGGAATCCTGCAGCCGACCACCTCGGCTCTGCTGCATAATACTTCCACGCTGGCTATCAGCCTGGAAAGCATGAAAAATCTGCTTGCATAGTCCGATTCACAGGACAGACAACAGTTAAAAAGGCCGGGCTTCTCTTTTGAAGAAGTCCGGCTTTTTCTGTATGGTGGCCGCAGAAGAAAGGCGCATTCTCACAAATACTGAAAAGAGACCTTTCGGCAGGCGACTATTTCGATTTTTTCTCGATCATCCGGCTCAGCTCTTCCATAAAGGTATTGATATCCTTGAACTGGCGGTAAACGGAAGCAAACCGCACATATGCCACTTCGTCGATATCCTTGAGCTTTTCCATGGCGAGCTTTCCAATGGTGGTGGAGGGGATTTCCCGGTCCAGGGAATTCTGAAGCGTATTCTGGATTTCATCCACTGCCCGTTCCAGAGTATCCAGCGAGACGGGGCGTTTTTCGCATGCCCGGAGAAGACCGCCTAAAAGCTTGTTGCGGTCAAAAGTCTCCCGGGATTTATCCCGCTTGATAACAACCACTGGGACGGTCTCGATCACTTCATAGGTGGTGAAGCGCTTTCCGCATTTTAAACACTCCCGCCGGCGCCGGATGCGCTCGCCCTCATCTGTGGGCCGGGAGTCGATGACCTTGCTTTCGTCATAGCCGCAATAAGGGCATTTCATATTGTCACGCTCCTTGATCTTTGTGAACTCTTTATATAAACTGTCTATGTTTTTTCACTGTATCACAAAAATAGTATACCATGGCATAGAAAAAGCGCGCAAGGGCTTTTTTAAAATTTTGAAACAAGTTCGTTAAGAAAATCACGGGCATCTGTCAGTTCCTGCAGCTCTGTGAAGTTTTTCCGGTATACCTCGATGATGAATTCGCCGGTATATCCGAAGGAATGAAGCATTTGGAAGAGGCGGGGGTAATCCATACCGCCGCGGCCTGGGAGCAGGCAGTCCTCCTTTTCGGTATGGTCGTTGATATGAACGTGCACCAGCCTTTCGCCCATGGCGGAGCACATCTCGAAGGGATCCTGCCCGGCCCGGACGGCCTGCTTGATATCGAACACGAAGGAGCATTCGTCCTGCAGGCGGCGGCGCATCCTTCGGATGAAGTCCGGGGCTTCGCTTCGGAAGCGGTTGACATTTTCCTGTGCTAGCGTTACGCCGAAGGCTTTGGCGCGGCCGTTGAGATATGCGTAAC
>URRG01000115.1 GCA_900550095.1 uncultured Oscillospiraceae bacterium | reverse complement strand
GAGGACGGTTCCCCCTTCACGGCCCACACCACCAATCCCGTTCCCTTCTGCGTGGTAGGATACCCCTGCAAGCTGCGCGAAGGCGGCGTGCTGGCGGATATCGCACCCACCATGCTGAAGATCCTCGGTCTGCCCCAGCCCGAAGAAATGACCGGCAGGAGCCTGGCCGAATAAAAAGGACGCTCTGCCCGTCGGCTCCTCCGCTGTTTTTGCGTACGCTTGCGGACTGTTCCTCCCTCCCGCAATACGATACAAAAAAGCATCCGGACGTTCCTTCCGAGGAATTTCCGGATGCTTTTCTTTCTCTCCCCCGCCTATAGGGCTCCGGCCCTCGAAAATACCTGACAACCGCTCCGGATCGTCTTCCTGTCTTTACCCCTGATCTCTAAATCGACTCTATTTCAGATGTTTTAAGGTCTATATGACCTATTTTCTATATGAGTTTGTCAATAAGGAAACAAATACAGCCTTTTGCACTTTTTGATAAAAAAAGGCAAAAAAACAAGAAAAAGTCCGTCGCTCAATGCGTATAAATTTTATGTAATAGAAAATATCTGCAAAGAAAGTATAGTACACTATCCACGCCGGATTTTTGCATCCCAATGGAAGCTTCTCCAGCAGCGGAAAAGGCTTTTCCGCCCTTTTCTATGCCGTCCGTTCCGGAGACTTCGCCATACGGCGTCTGCATCCTTCTACTGAATTTTCATCCGGTTTATTTCGCAAAAGAGGTGCGCATATGACCACAGTAACAGAAAAAGAATTTGACCTGACGCTTGCCGACGTGCTGAAAAGCCAGCGGAAAAAGCGGGGATATTCTCAGCTTCAGATCTCTCAGTATCTGGGAATCAACCGTTCTACTTACACGTATTATGAATCCGGGCACACTTCCCCTTCGATCTATACCTTGTTTCGCCTCGCTCTTCTCTACGGGATCGCTGTATCGGAATTCTTCCCCGAGGCCGTCCGAAAGGGACGCAGAGGACGCAGAGAAATGCAGAAGCCTGTCAAATGATCCTGCCACTGAGTTCATGCTACACGCCAGTATCGTGTATTATATACAAAAAAGCCCTTCCCTGCGGAATTCCCGCTGAGGAGGGCTTTTTTGTATGCAGTTTTCGGTCTTCACAGCCTTTTCCAAAACTTCCGCCGTCCGGAAAAAGGCGGATGCGGCCGTTCCTATTCCTTTCCAGCGGTTATAAAATCCACGCCTCCCCCATAAGGAAGGAACCGGATCCCCGTCACGCCGGGGGCCATGCCGTAAAAATGCTTTCCCGTGTACAGGGGGAGAAACACGCTGTCCTCCATAAGCTTGTTTTCCGCTTCAAGGCTCAGCGCCGCAGCTTCTTCCCCGCTGCGGCGGGCGATCTCCTCCACAAGAGCGTCGAACTCCTGAGACTGATACCCGAAAACATTGCCGGAAGACTGGCTCTGAAAGGCCGAAAGCGTGGAATACGGCCCGTCGCTTTCCGGCTGAAGGGCATAAACAGCGGCGGAAAAATCCCCGAGAGAGATACGCCGGTTGTATTCGTCCTCTTCCAAAGGCTCCATGTTATAGTATAGACCCGTGGCTTCGTTCCAGGTCTTGAGGATCTCATTCACCAAAGAGCCGATCTCCTGCCCCTTGGGATAAATCACCGTAAAAGCGGGCGCGTCGTCCAGAGAAAGGGCCGACAGGCCAGACTGCAGCCAGCCGGAGAGCTCCTTGTCTGCCGCCTGTTCCGGAAAGGAGGCCGCCCCGGCTATGGATCTATACCGTTCCCCCTCCAGCGTAACAGCCGGAGAAACGATCCCCAGCGCTTCCCCCGCCCCTTCCGGAAGATGCTCAAGAAGTTCCTCACGATTCAGGGAACGGAAGAAAAACCGGCGCAGCTCCGCATTTTTCAGGGCGCTGTCCTGCAGATTGAAGCAAAGCCCCCATACGGTATCCTCAAAGGAAACGATCTTGCAGCCCTCTTTTTCGGCCTCCGCGGCCTGTGTTTCCGTCAGGGCTATAGCGTCCACAGAACCGGATGTAAGGGCAGAAACAGGCGAAGAGAGATCTACCTCCTCGTCCCCCACTGTAAACGACACGTCGGAGGGAAGGGGCGCCGTTTCCCCGGAATAGGTATCCGAGGCCTTCACGTTGATATGCTCCCCGGCCTCCCAGCCGTAACGGCCGTCGATCTCAAAGGGGCCGTTTCCCATGAGGGTGCTCTTTTCAAGCCCATACCGGCCGGAAGTGGATTGAAAAAACTCCTCATTACAGGGCATGAACACCGGCAGCGCCGTAAGCATGGGAAAATTCTGATTCGGATATTCCAGCTCCACCACCAGCGTATATGCATCCTTTGCCGAAACGCCCAGCTCATCCGCCTTTTTTTTGCCGCTGCGGATATCCCTGGCATTGCGGATGCAGTACATGGGCGCGCAGATATCGGAGCCCGTAGCGGGATCTAAAGCCCTCTGGAAGGCAAAAAGAAAATCCTCTGCCGTCACAGGCGTCTCTCCGTCCGACCAAAGGGCGTCTTCCCGCAGATGAAAGATCCACTGTGTATAGTCTTCGTTATGCTCCCAGCTCTCCGCTGCGCCGGGAGTAGCCTTCTGCACTTCCTCATCCTCCGATATCCGGGCGAGGCCTTCATACAGAGCCAGAATCACCGAAGCGGCGTCCTCTCCGCTGGCGATCTGGGGATCCAGCGTTTTCGGCTCCTGGCTCAGCGCCCAGCGAAAGCTCTTTCCCGACAGGCTGTCCCCTCCGCTGCAGGCATACGCCGGGAACAGCAGGAAAAGACACAAAAAGAAAGCCAGAAACGATTTCCAGCGAAGATTCATATACGGAGGCTCCTTTCAGAAAGCGGCCATACCCGCCCTTACAGTGATCCCACCCGCCGTTCTTTGACCAAAGCGATATGCCCCGCATTTGCCGCGATATACTCAACTGGGGATGTCCTAGCCGCAAAACCGAAAAACACCCGTTTGACTGAAAGGGAAAATATCCTTTGCATCAAAGGCCAAAACGAAGTTCTTTTCCCAGCCTCTTGCAAAATCCGGCAGGTGTAGTAAAATAATTGTAGCATGGTTTTTATTTCCATGCAACGAACGTGACACAGATGTAAGAAAACTTCATAGTTTCGTAAGAAGTGTACCCAGAATTTTTCATAAAATCAGGGGATACTAAAAATTGGTCAAGTCCATCATCCGCGCACGACATAGAGAGGAGAATTCACATGACAAACGACGTACGGTTTTTCAGATGCAAACACTGCGGCAATTTTGTAGGAGCCATTCATTTCAGCGGCGTTCCCATGATCTGCTGCGGTGAAAAAATGGAGGAAGTGATCCCCAACACCACCGACGCGGCCCAGGAAAAGCATGTGCCCGTAGTATCCGTTTCCGGCCGGGAAGTAGAAGTCTTTGTGGGCAGCGCCTCCCATCCTATGACGGAAGAGCATTCCATCCAGTGGGTATATCTGCAGACCGATAAGGGCGGCCAGCGCAAATGCCTTGCCCCCGGGCAGGAGCCCAGCGTTTCCTTCTGCCTTGCCGAAGACGAGACCCCTGTGGCGGCATACGCTTACTGCAATCTGCACGGGCTTTGGAAGAAGGAACTGTAAGGAACGGCTTCCCGAAATGCCCAAAAGCCCCGAAAGTCTTAAACGCGATACAATAAAAACTCCCGCCTTCCTAAAAGGAGGCGGGAGTTTTCTGTCTTCATACCACTGCGCTCGAATCGAAAGGTCAGGAAGCCTCTTCCTCTTTTGGAGGCGCCTGGATCACGATGCGGCCTTCCTCCAGCAGGAGGCGCACCCGGTTGCCCTCCACGCCCAGTTCTTCCAGCATTTCCCTGGGGATCTGCAGGCGGCCCGCCCTGTCCAGAACGGCGTATTCGTCGTGGGGATCTTCAAATTCCGCAACGGCGTCCAGATTTTCGACCAGATTCTGGCGCACGATGAATTCCGTGCTGGTTTTGCCGTCCCGGATGGCCACAACCCGGTTCACCTTTTTAGAAAGCTGCCGGTCGTGGGTGACGATGACAATCGTAAGACCCATATTTGTATTCAGTTCCCGGAATACATCCAGAATATAACTGCCCGTGTGCACATCCACGGAACCGGTGGGTTCATCTGCCAGAAGAAGCTTGGGATCGTTCGCCAGCGCAATGGCGATGGCGACCCGCTGCTGCTCACCGCCGGAAAGCTGGTTCAGGCGGCTGTTCTTTTTATGCCCCATTCCAACCAGTTCCAAGAGTTCCAAGGCCCTGGTTTTTTTGTCCTTTACGGCGTTTGAAAACATCATGGGCATCTGCACATTCTGCCATGCGTTCAGATAAGGGAGCAGATTGCGGGCGTTATTCTGCCACACGAAGCCCACGACGCTCTTTTTATACTCCACAAGCTCCCGTTCCGTCATTTTGAAAAGATTCCGCCCGTCCACAAACAGCCTCCCGGCGGAGGGACGGTCCAGCCCGCCGATCATATTGAGGAAAGTGCTCTTTCCGCTGCCGCTGTTGCCGATGATGGCCATGAGCTCGCCGCGGTCCACCGTGAGCTCCAGCCCCTGCAGGGCCAAAACCTCGCTCTCCTCCGTCTTATAGATCTTTACCAGGTCCTCGCAGACAATGATCTTTTTCGGATCGGCGCCTGCGGACTCCTGAGCGGAAATGGCGTCTCCCGCAGGCTGCGCCTTTTCCTCCGGAAGAGCTTCCGCCGTTGGGGCAGCCCCCAGCTCCTCCGCCTTTTGAGACCGCTTTTTCGTATCATCCTTTTTACGCATCGACTATCTCACCATCCTCCATCGAAAACACCCGGTCTCCCGCGCCCATCAGGCCCGTATCGTGTGTGGTCATCATCACGGTGATGCCCTCCTCCCGGGTCAAATCCCGGAAAATCTTCACCACCTTGACACCCGTGGCGGAATCCAGCTCGGCGGTGGGCTCGTCGGCAAAGATGATCTGCGGTTTATGGGCCAGGGCCCTAGCTATGGCGACACGCTGCTGCTCGCCGCCGGACATCTGCTGGGGCATATGATGCATACGCCCCCCCAGCCCTACCATATGCAGGCATTCCTCCGCCCGTTTGCGCCTGTCGCCCTGATAACGGGCCAGACGCAGAGCGAATTCTACATTTTCATAAGCGTCCATCGTAGGCACCAGCGCCACAGACTGGAACACAAATCCGATTTTGGCGCGCCGCAGGAGCCCCCGCTTCTTTTCGTCCAGCGCGCCGGTCTCCTGACCGTCCAGAAAGACCTGGCCCGAGGTGGGGGCGTCCAAAGCCCCCAGGATATTCATAAGGGTAGTCTTGCCTGAGCCCGAACGTCCCCGCAGGATAACGAATTCCCCCCGCGGAACCTCTATGCTGATCCCCTTGAGCACCTGGATATCCTCCTCTCCGGCCACCGGAAAGGAGCGGGTCACATTCTTTGTCTCTATCATGCAATCCATTCGAGAAGCCTCCCTTCCGGGTCAGTCTTCCCCAAGCTTCAAAGCCTGGGAAATACGGATTTTTGAGATCAGAGCGCCCAGGATCGCCATACAGGCGGCAATCATGACGCCTATCACCACAAAGAGCCGGATATAGTCCGACGTTTCGCTGATGATTTCAAGAGGCAGCACCTGATCCGCCGAGGAATACGCGATCTGAATCAGCGGGATGAAAAGGTGGGAGGAAAGAACGCCTATCCCAATGCCGGCTCCGATAGAAACGCCCGATATGAAGAGCTGTTCGTTCCCCAGCATAAGGAGTATCTCCCGAAGAGACATGCCCATAGCCCGGAAAATACCGAATTGGAGCACCCGGGACTGAATGGAAAGAATCCAATAGATCAGGAAGCCCACCGTACAGAGAAGAAGCACGATCACGAAACCCACTGTCAGAATACCGTTGGTGCCCTGCAGCATGGGGTCGTTTTTCATGTCCGTTATCAGGGACTGCGTATCCGCAAAGGACTCCACCTGGATGTTGTTTTCCTCGATAAAGTCGTATACAGGCTTGGAGGACCCTTCCGTCTTCATCCAGACCTGATAGGGCGTCACACCCCATATGGACTGCAGCTGCTGATAATTGGCCACCACCAGATAGCGGCTGGCGGTGGTATAGCCGCCTGTCGGCTTCGAGACCGCCTCCGTAGGCTTATAGCCGGGCCAGTATTCCACAAAGCCGCAGATAACGCCTTCCACAGAGCTGCCCCTGTCGCAGGTATAGGTGATGACGTCCCCGACTTTGCAGCCGTAATCGGTGCGGAAATTATCGGATACGACGACCGCCTTGGCGTCCACGGCCATCTGGTTCAGGTAGCTGTACCAATGCTCCGGAAGAAGTCCGTCCTTCATCCAGGCCGTTTCCCCGAACTCTTTCGTGTGGATCCCCAGAAGCGTTACGCCGCCGGTATTGCCCTTTTTGAAGCTGACCTTTCCGCTGTCCTCCCGAAGGACCTTGGTGACGCTCTCCACGCCTTCGATATTTTCAAAGCGGGAGAAATCCGGCTCTAGATACGATATCTCGCCGCCCTCCTCATCGGAACCGCTGGAATTCCACACCTCCTGCAGGACTATGTCCGCTCCGTTTTCATACCGCAGGCGTTCCTCCCCGGAGGTATTGATGGTGCGCGCCGCCTGAGCGCTGAAAACGCCCAGGGATATAGTGAGGATCAAAAAGATCATCATAAAGCCCTGCTGCCCGATGGTTCCCAGAATACGCCGGAAGGAGGCGTAAAGAGAGGGCGGCCAGGCGGCCTTGCCCACAAGGAAGATCAGCTTCACCAAAAACGGGAACAGCCGGAGAGCCAGAAGCCCCGCCCCCAGCATAAACAGGGACGAGCTCAGATAGAGCAGCGGATCCAGGGAAGCGCCGTTGACGACGCTCTGGGCCAGCTCTTCCTTTCTGGAATTGAAGGAATACAGGCCGTAAATGGAAACGCCCAGGAGAATAACATCCAAAAATGCCTTCTGCCACCAGGGCGCCTTCCAGCGGCTCTGCTTTTTCTGCTTGTGGGCCACGATGGAAAGCTTGGAATACCGGAAGGCCGGCACCGTCATGGCCACAATAGAGAGGAACGCTGCCAGAGAGGCAAAGAGAAGGGAATTTCCAAGCTTTCCAT
>URRG01000114.1 GCA_900550095.1 uncultured Oscillospiraceae bacterium | reverse complement strand
GGGCGGAGACCTCCGGCGTGAACCGCATTGAAGACAACGGCTCGAAAATCGGTGTGATCGCCGCCGGGGCCGTGTATGAATATGCAAAAGAGGTGCTGGGCGACTCCGTTACATATCTGAAGCTGGGGATGGTCCATCCCCTTCCGGATGTCCTTATTCGGGAGCTGGCGGAAAAAACGGAAGAGATCTATGTGATCGAGGAACTGGATCCGGTCATTGAAAATCACTGCAGGGCTATGGGGATTTCCGTCCACGGAAAGGACGTATTCCCGCTCTGCGATGAATTCTCTCAGGCTGTGATCGCCCGCTGCATGGGCAAAGAGCTGCCCCCGTCCCTTTCTGTTGAGGAGCCCATCCCTGTGAGACCGCCGGTCATGTGCTGCGGATGTCCTCACAGAGGCGTGTTTTATGTTCTGAAGAAGAACAAGGTCTATGTGAGCGGTGATATCGGCTGCTATACTCTGGGTGCGTCCGCCCCTCTGGGAGCCATGGACACCTGCATCTGCATGGGCGCTTCCGTGTCGGCTCTCCACGGCTATAACAAAGCCCGGGGCGCGGAGGCGGAAAAGAAGAGCGTGGCTGTGATCGGGGATTCCACCTTCATTCATTCGGGCGTTACGGGCCTGATCGATATCGCTTACAACAGAAGCAATTCTGTGGTGATTATTCTGGATAATTCCATCACCGGCATGACGGGCCACCAGCAGAATCCCACTACTGGCTACACCATCAAGGGCGACCCCACTGCCGCGGTGGATCTGGAGGCGCTCTGCAAGGCCGTTGGCATCGGCCGTGTCCGCGTATGTGACCCCTATGACCTGAAAGCCTTTGATGCGGCTCTGAAAGAGGAGCTGAAGGCGGAGGGCCCCTCCGTTATCATCAGCCGCAGGCCCTGCGCCCTTCTGAAATATGTGAAGCATAAGCCGGCCCTCAAGGTGGATTCCCAGAAGTGCATCGGCTGCAGGGCCTGTATGGGAATCGGGTGCCCGGCCATCAGCATCCGGGAAGGCAAAGCGGTCATCGACCATACCCAGTGCGTGGGCTGCGGCGTGTGTACGGGCCTGTGCCCCAAGGGGGCCATTTCATCCGGGAAAGGGGAGGAATAAGCCATGAAGAATTCTGTGAAGAGCGTCATTATTGTTGGCGTAGGCGGTCAGGGCACTCTTTTGGCCAGCCGCGTTCTGGGAAGCGCCATGATGAGCCGGGGCGTGGATGTAAAGGTCTCGGAGGTCCATGGGATGAGCCAGCGGGGCGGCTCCGTCGTTACCTATGTGCGCTACGGCGTCACGCCGGAGGATACGGTCTATTCCCCTGTGATCGAACCCGGCGAGGCCGACGTGATATTGGCTTTTGAGGCTTTGGAGGCCGCACGGTTCCTCCCTTATCTGAAGGAGGGCGGCACGGTGGTGGTCAATACCCAGCAGATGGATCCCATGCCTGTGGTCACGGGCGCCGCCAAGTATCCGGAGGATATTTTGGGCAAGATCGAGAAAAAGGGCGTCCGCATGGTGCGGCTGGACGCTTTGAAGCTGGCGGAGGAGGCCGGCTCGGTGAAGGCTGTGAACGTGGTGCTTATCGGCGCCATGGCTCGCCGTCTGCAGCTCTCCAGAGAGGTGTGGGAGGAAACGGTGCGCAGCACCGTTCCGCCCAAATTTGTGGATTTGAACCTCAAAGCCTTCGATTTGGGCTATGAGGCTTCCCCGGAAGAGGAATAAGCCGGCAGGAAAGGCGTTCGCGCAGAGCGGGCGCCTTTCCTTGTTTTACTGGAAAAATAGGCCGGTAAAAATTTTTTCTTGTTGTTGGTGTCATGTCAAAAAAGAGTTATTGATTACGAAAATAATACATGATATACTGTTATGCATGGAAATAAAGTATGCAGGTTAAACAAAGGAGGCCGTTACATGCAAATTCAGCAAATCTCCGTTTTTGTGGAAAATAAACCGGGCCGTCTGGCGGATATCACAGAGACCCTTGCGCGGCAGGGGGTGAATATCCGCGCCGTCTCCGTGGCGGATACAAGCGACTTCGGGATCCTCCGCCTGATCGTGGATAAACCTCAGGAGGCCGTCCGGACTCTTCGGGAGGCGGGGCATACTGTGTCCCTTACCAGTGTGATCGCCGTGTGTATGGAGGATACGCCCGGCTCTTTTGCGCGGATCATGCGGGTCCTTGCGGACCATGCGGTAACGGTGGAGTATATGTACGCTTTTAACTGCCGGGCGGGCGGGAGAGCCTCTGTGATTTTAAAGGTTTCGGATGCGGAAAATTCGGTGGCGTTCCTGAGAGAGGCGCAGATCGAGATTCTGGAGCCCGGGACCGTTTACGATATGTGATTTCCGAACGCAGGAGAATCTATATTGAAAAACGGAAGAAAAGGGCGGCTGCCGGGCCAGCCCTTTTTTAGAAGGGGGATTCCCATTGAAACGGACAATGAAACAGGCATTGCGGCAGAAAGGGAAATGGGGAGCAGCGGCCGCTTCCGCGGCGCTCCTGCTTACTTCCTGCGCTCTTCTGCCCGTAGAAGAAGAGCTGCCGGAAGCTCCTTCTGCCGCTTCCGCGGCGGAATACGGATATAACACCGTTTCTGTGGAGCGGGGGGATCTGATCCGGGAGGCTTCCGCTACGGTGGAGTATCAGCCTTCCACAGAGGAAAAGCTGTATTTCTCCCTGGACGGCGAACGCATAGACCGGCTGTATGTGCAGAAGGGGGATACAGTCGAAAAGGGCCAGCTGATCGCGGAGCTGGATATGGGGAATATACCGGCGGAAATCACAAGCCAGGAAAACCGTATCCGGGAGATGGAGCTGCAGCAGGTCCATTTGGAAGAAACTCTGGAGCTGACGGCTTCCCAGAATGCGAAAAAGACCGGGTCTGCCCGAAAGAAGCTGCAGGAGGCGGAGAAGGCTCTGGAAGCCGCGGGCGGCGCGGCGGAGGAGGAGAAAAAGGAGCTGCAGGAAGCCGTAAATACGGCGCAGCAGGAGCTGGAGGCCTTAGAGGCTGAAACCAGTTCCGGCGAAAGAGGGCTTCAGGAGCAGATCACTTCTCTGAAGGAACAGCTGGCGGTCCAGAGGGAAAAGCTGGAGGAGCTCCAGGAGAAGAAAAAACAGCGTCAGCTGTATTCCAGCATCAACGGGACGGTGCAGTCCACAGTCAATGTGGAGAGCAATCCTATTAGCTCTACCAGCACATCCATAGCGGTGGTGCAGGATTATACTACGGCTGTTTTCGTGATGGAAGGGGAGAACTGCCGGTACTTTAAAGAGGGGGAGGCCGTGGAGATCACCTTGAAGGATGAGAGCACGGCGGCGGCCAAGGTGACGAAAGTATTCGGCGGAGAGGAACCGAAAGTGTATTTCAGCCTGGATGTTCCCGACCCCAGCCTGGGGAAGTCCTCCAGCGGCAAGGTGAGCAAAATCCTCGAAAAGAGAGAGGATGTGCTGTATGTTCCCGCGGAGGCTGTGGCTGTTTCAGAGGGAAACGCCTATGTATATACATTGGACGAACATTCCCTGCGATGCCTGCAGCCTGTAAAAACGGGCATGGAGGCCGGTGATTACATAGAGATTACAGAAGGCCTGGAGGAAGGCGATCCTGTGATTGTGGAGTGACGGCCCGGGCCGGGAAGGAGGTAAGGACGCTTCTTCCCGCCTGTATCGGAAGAAAGGAAGTTGTTTGCATATGAGGCTCATACTGTTGGGCAGAGCGGAAAAAGGCGGCCAGAGAGGCCGCGGCTCCGCTTTGGAACAAAAATGCCCGGCGTCTTCCGGAAGGGCCGCTCCGCGCCGGAGAGGCTTTTTCCTGGCAGCTGCAGCAGGGCTGAGCGTTTTTCTCAGCGGCTGTGCAGGGGGACCGGGGGAAACCTCCGCTCCCGCTCTTTTGGAGCCGGTGGGAGCTGTCAGAGACACGGCTGTCGTTACCCGGGAAGACTGCTACAAGCTTTCCATTTACAGCGGCCAGGTGGTGCCGGGAAACCAGGAGGCGGATTTCCCCCAGGACGGAACCGTGACGGAGATCCTGGTCCACGTCGGGGATACGGTTACAAAAGGCCAGGTGCTTATCCGGCTGGATGAAAGCGGCCTTAAGGAACAGATGCGGGAGCTGGAAGAGGAGGTGTCTCAGAAAAGGCAGGAAAACAGCCTTATGGATACCATTGCCCAGAAACAGGAGAAACAGCTGGAGCTCAGGCTTCAGGAACTGAAAGAAGCCGGGGATTCCGCGGGTTATGAAGAGACTTCCATGGAGCTCGAAGCCCTGAAGCTGAAAAACCGGCAGGAGAAGGAATCCAGGAGTCTTTCCCTGAAGGAATCGGAAAATGCGCTGCAGGAAACCAGGAACGCTTATGGAAATGCGGAGGTCACGGCCCCCTGCGACGGCGTCGTGCAGTATGTGGAGGAATCGGTGAAGGTGGGAGCTGCCGCAAAAAAGGATACTTTGGCGGCGTATATTTCCGACGACAGCCAGGCGACCGTCCTCTGCCCCGAGCTTGGTTCCTCAGATGCGCAGAACGCAGAAAAGATCACAGCCACCGACGGCGAAAAGGAATATGAGCTCACCTTTTTGCCCTATACCACGGAGGAGACGGTGTCCATGGCCCTTGCGGGCACAAAGATCATGCCCCGGTTTTCCGGGAAGGCTCTCCCGCCCTGCGGGACGTATCTGACGATTTCCGTTGTAGGAGTCATGCGGGAGAACGCTGTCGTCATTCCCGTGAACGCACTGTATCAGGATTCTTCCGGAAGCTATGTGTACTGCGTCCGGAAGGACGGAACCCAGGAGCGGCGGGATATAGAAACAGGCCTTGTGAGCGAAACCACGGTGGAGGTCACCAAGGGGCTTGAGGAAGGGGAGACCGTCTATGTCAAGAGCTGAGCATGCCGGGCGCTGGTGGAGAGCGGCCCTGTCTCTGTTCCTTGCGGCCTCGCTGCTTTCCGGGTGTTCCTCCGGCGGGGAGGGAGAGAACTCCTCTGCGGCCGAAAGCGAGCCGCAGGCCGCGGGTGCTTCCTATGAGACCTGTGTTGCGGAGCTGGGGGACTCGGTGAAAACTGTGAATATATCCGGTTCCCTCGTATACCCCAAGCGGGAGGAGCTTTATTTCAGCGGGCAGGGGGCCCGGGTGGATACCATTCTGGTGCAGAATGGGCAGGAGGTAAAAGCTGGCGAGGTCCTGATGACCTTTCAGGTGGAATCCAGCGAGGCGGACATAAAAGAAAAGCGCCTCTCCGTGGAACAGGCCAGGAGGGCCTATACCGAGGAGGTCAAGGACAGAGAAGAGACCATCCGGCTGCAGAAAAAGGCCGCCGCCTCGGGGAGCGAAGCGGAAAGTTTGAAGCTGGAGGAGCTGGAGGCATCCCTTTCCCTCTATAAGCTGCAGACGCAGGATTCTATAAGCCGGCTTGAGGATGAGCTGGAAGAGATGGAAGCCGCCGCTGAAAATACCGAGCTGAAGGCCCCCTTCGACGGCGTGGTAGATTCCCTCAATGCAGAGCTGCGCAGAGGCGTAGCGGTGGATCCCGGCACCATGGCGATGGCAGTTTACGCCAAGTCTCCCGTATATGTGGCGGTGGAGGACACTTCCCACTCTCTGCGTATCGGTATGGATGTCACGGTGACAGCGGGCAGGAACAACGACCGGCGGGAATATCCCGGCAGGATTGTGGCGGCCCCCGAGGCCCTTCCGGCTGTGATGGGAGCCGATACCTATTACGTAGAGGTGAAAAACGCTCCCTTGGAGATCCTGGAGCTGACCCCCACCGTTTCCGGAGAAGTCGCCTCTGTGTCCAACGTGGTGCTGGTTTCCAGAAAAGCGGTCACTACGGAAGATGGGAAAAGCTATGTCCGTATTTTAGAGGACGGAGCCGTTCACAAGCGGTATGTGGTTGTGGGATGGGACGACCTGAAGAGCAGCGTATGGATAGCCAAGGGCGTGGAGCCCGGGCAGACGCTGATTATAGGATAAGGGGGGATAGACAGTGCTTCGGTTTGTAGGGCGGAAAATGCTCAATAAAAAATGGATGATCCTGGGCCTGTTTATCGGGAATCTTCTCATGACGGCTATCGCCGCGGGGAGCCCCATGTATTCCCAGGCCGTGCTCCAGCGGATGCTGACGGAAAATCTTGCTTCCCATATGGAGGAGACGGGCGAATACCCCGGAAAGGTGAACGTTTCCTCCGCTTATAACCATTTGACCGGAAGCCAGGGGAAGGGCCTGGCGCAGTTCCGGGAGCAGGAGAAGCTCATGGAAGAGCTTCCCGCAAAGACGGGGACCCCCGCCGCGGTATCCCTGACGCAGTATGGTACGGCCTCTCTTGCCGCTGTGCCGGATATTCTGATGGATGAGGAAAAGAATCCCAAGATTTCTCTGGGCTTTTCTTCAGGCATCGACGATCATATCCAGATGCTGGCGGGAAATATGTATTCCGATACGGTGGGGGAAGACGGATTTTTAGATGTGATCGTCTCCAAGAAAAAATTTGTGGAAGAGAATTTCATGCTGAACCAGGAATTTGTTTTCGAGGAGCTGAAGCTGAAAAACGGAGATCCGTGCAAAATCCGCATCACGGGCGTGTTTGAACCGAAAGATCCGGGGGATACATAGTGGTCGGCCTATGCCGATATGTTTTGTCTGATCTCAGAAAAAGCCTTCCGGGAACAGCTTTTAGATTATGAGGATCCGGCGATCTCCTACACGGCCAAATGGACGGTCCTTTTGGACTACACCCAGCTGCGGTCTGAAAACGCTCAGCTCGTTCTCGACACACTGGCGGCCTACGATGAAACGGTCAGCGGCATGAACAACAGCAAGCTTTCGGAAAATTTTTCCGAGGTGCTGCAGGAATTTGTCCCGGAATCCCAGAAGCTCAATGTGACCCTGTGGTCTCTGCAGGTTCCCATATTCGTGCTTTTGGCGGCGTTCATCTTTATGGTGTCCCGCCAGATGCTCTCCATGGAGGAGAATGAGATTGCCGTCTTCAAGAGCCGAGGCGCGGGGCGCAGGCAGATCCTCACCATCTATCTGCAGCAGAGCCTGCTTCTGGCTCTGGCGGCGTTTATCCTGGGGATTCCTCTGGGCATGTTCATCTGCCAGGTGCTGGGAGCCTCCAATTCTTTCCTGGAATTTGTTCAGAGGGCGGCTTTGCCTGTTGAGATCACGGGAAATTCCCTTCTCTTT
>URRG01000113.1 GCA_900550095.1 uncultured Oscillospiraceae bacterium | reverse complement strand
AGTGCGCACCGGCTGACGGAAATCGTAATACATTTTATATACGGTTTCGGCTTCCGGATCCGCCGCCTTTGCCACAAGCTCCGCCTGGGCGAAAGCCACCACCCGCAGGCGTTTGCGCAGGGAAGCGTCGTCTGAAATCTGTTCTGCCAGAATGTCCAGCGCACCGTTGAGCGCCTCTTCAGGAGCAGCTACCTCTTTTTCTTCGTCCACATAGGCCGCCGCCATTTCCAGTGGATCGCCGGTTCCCTGCTCCCAGAGGGCCGCGGCCAGAGGCTCCAGGCCCTTTTCCTTGGCAATGGTGGCGCGGGTGCGCCGTTTGGGCCGGTAGGGCCGGTAAATATCCTCAATTTCCGCCAGGGTGGCGGCCTTTTCCAGCGCAGAAAGGAGCTCGGGCGTCAGGGCCCCGGCTGCTTCGATGCGTTCCTTTACATCTTCCCTCTGCTTTTCCAGGCCCCTGAGGTATTCCAGCCGCTCCGATAAAGAGCGAAGAGTCTGGTCATCCATACCCCCGTGGACCTCCTTGCGGTAGCGGGCGATAAAGGGAATGGTGTTCCCCTCGTCTATCAGATTTACAACGGCCTCTACCTGGGCCTGGCGAAGAGAAAATTCTTCTGTGAGCGTTGCCAGTATATCCATTTTAAAACCTCCTGTGTGATATCTGTGTTAACGGTTTACCTCTCCCGCGGGAGAAATTTTCCCGTCAGGAGCATCTTTCAGCCTGATGTATACGCCCCGGGAGCCTTCCGCAGCCGGAATGTGAAACTATTTTCCCGCAGGCTGCAGGCGTGGGGATTCCTCACATGAGGCGAAGCTGGAGCCGGTTTACATACCGCATTTCGAGCAGGTCCTTTCCGCCGATGTTCAAGGTCACCGTATCTCCATTGGGCTGAAAACCCATAGATGTATAAAAATTTCTCGCTCTGTGGTTTTCTGCTAATACCCACAGATACAGATTTTGAAATCCGTCTGCACGAAGCTGCCGTATATCATACGAAAACAAAAATCTGCCGTATCCCTTTCCGAAATGCTCCGGAAGCACGTATAGGGAAATGATCTCCCCCCATCCCTGCATGTTTGCATCCCTTGCCGGAGATATGGAAGAGGTGGCGACAGCTTTTCCCCCGTCCGTCAGCAGAAAATCCTTATATATGGATGTTTCCAGCCGGGGCCGCCACTGTTCGGGGGAAAGCGCATCCAGATACGGCTGTGGAATGATGCCTCTGTAGCCGGCCTGCCACGCAGAGACGTATATCCGGCTTGCTTCTGCTGCGGTTTCTGCAGATATTCTTTCCACATGCATCATAGCGTTCCTCCTGTCTTTTCCATCCTGTATTCCAAAACCGTCAAGCGGATACGCTGCGTCTCTCTTTGAGATGCCGGCATGAAATACAAGTGTATTGTATCATAAATCCCCGGAAAGGCAAAATCCCCATGGATACATTTATTTTTGTAAAGAGAAGGCGGCAGACAGAACGCCTTCCTCTGCATCCTGCGGCAGTATGTATGTTTCTTTATTTTTCTTTTTGTTATATTTGTTTTCTAACCCTCATCCTTCCCTGCAAGGGGGAAGGGATTTTTTTCAAAAGGCGGCATATTTCTCCGCGGCAGAGGCAAAACTAAGGGCGGAGGTGCAGTACGAAGTATGAAACACTATGAAAGACGAAGAACCGCAAAAAACAGCAAAGGTTTTTATATTGCATTGAGTCTCTGCCTCGTAGCCGTAGGCGTAGCGGCATGGACCACATTCGACAGCGTAAACAATTTCACCGCAGGGGAGGATACCTCGTCCCAGGTGCTGCAGACGGAAAAGACCATCAGCGGCGTAAAGGCTCCCTCCTCGTCGGAAGGGGTTTCCTCCGTTCCTTCCTCCTCCAGGGCGGAGAGCTCCAAGCCGGAAAGCTCCGCCTCTAAGGAGGCGTCTTCCTCGGAGCCGGAAAGCCCGGTCTCCTCGGAAAGCGAGCCCCATGTGGCCGCGGGAGCCTCTTCTTCCCCGGAGCCTGCGGCGGCGACGCCCGAAATCCTTCAGTATCCTCTGGGGGATTCCATCTCCGTGCCCTTCAGCGGGGACGCCCTGGTGTTCTCTGAGACCATGCAGGACTGGCGCGCCCACACGGGCGTGGATATCCCCGGCGAGAAGGGGGATGCGGTGAAGGCCTGCGCCGCCGGCGTGGTGAAAGAGGTCTCCGGCGAAGGGCTTTACGGCCTTACGGTGGTCGTAAGCCACGGGGAGCTCACCGTCTCCTACTGCGGGCTGGATACTGTTTCTGTGAAGAAGGGGGATTCCGTCCCCATCGGCGGCACTCTGGGAACTCTGGGGACCGTTCCCTGTGAGGAAAAGGAGGAGGCCCATCTCCATCTGGAGGTTTCCCGCTCCGGCGAACGCATCGACCCCTCGGAGCTTCTGAAGTAACGGGCTGGAGATAGGCCGGTATGGAAGAGGGGAGAGGGCGTCCGGATGTGCGAAAACGCTTCTCCGCCGCCTTCGGAAGTATGGCGCGGCCTCTCCTTCTTTGAAGCCCCCGCCTGCCCCCGGAACCGATTCGGACGTTTAGGGGCGAGCCTCCTGGATTTTCCCGCCGGGAACCGCGGCAGGGGCCGCGGTAAGCCCGTTGGGCCCCGGCAGGAACGGGAGAACCGGAAACAGTCTGCGCCGGAAATGGACCCTTTGCGTTTGGTCCTTTGCGCAGGAGATTTCCCGCAGATGCAGGGAATCGTCCCGGCTTCCGGTATATCCAGGGAAAATGAAAAAAGCGCTTCGGACAAAACCGAAGCGCTTTTTTCACTTTACCGGTTTGATCGAGGGAAGCATGACGCAGAAGGAGGCCTTCCCCTGCCGCTGCCGCAGAGCCGAAGAGCCGGAGCTGCGGGGTCACAGGGCGGCGTGGCCGGGGCGTGGCTGCAGCGGCTGCAGCAATTCGGCCCTTTCAGCCCTATTCAGCGGAGGAAACGGGCTCGTCCTCATAGATGAAGGAGACCAGCTGCTTTGCGCAGGCTTCGATGTCGGGCACTAAAACCTCCTGCTCGATGCCGGTGATGAGCACCCGCTCAGGCGAATACTGGCCGTCCCCGGGGATACGGTTTTCTTCCAGCTCATACCCCAGATATTCAAGGGCGCCGGAAGCCAGCGTGACGATCTCATCCTTCTGCAGGTTGGTGGTCACATAGGGCAGGCATTCATAGAGCACATTGTGCACAGTTATCAGGTCGGCGGTTTTGAATTTGGCCACGATGGCAGAGATCACGTTTCTCTGCCGCTGCGTACGCATGAAATCATCCCCTGCGGTGTGCCGGATCCGGCTGTAATAGCGCGCCTGCAGGCCGCTGAGATTGTAGGTCCCCTCCGTCAGGTTGTGCCGGGGATCTCCGGATTCGTGATTGATCTGGCCGGCCTCTTCCTGAGTGAGGGTGATCTCCACGCCTCCCATGGCGTCTATGATCTTTTCAAAGGAGTCGAAGGTGACGACGGCCCAGCGGTCTATATCCACGCCGAAAAGGGTCTCGATAGTTTCCACCAGAAGCTCGGGCCCACCGGTGGAATAAGCGGTGTTGATCCGGTTTTTCTCCGTTCTTCCCGGGATCTCCACGTAGGTGTCGCGCATGATGGAAGTCATTTTCAGCTTTTTATGCCGGGTGTCGAGAGAAAGAAGGATCATGCTGTCTGTGCGGCCCACATCGTATTCCTGGTAATCGTCCACGCCCATAACGAGGATGTTTACGATCATATCGTCGTGATAGAGGCCGTTGACCTTTTTCAGGCCCTGGTCCTCTTCTCCGGTATCATGGCCGGGGTCGGGAGCCGTGCTGGAAAACAGGGCCCCGTCGGATTCATTTTTGCCGGCAATATTGACTCGGCCCAGCATCACTTCCATATACACAAAGGCGCCGCCCGCCACAAGAAGCACCAGCGATATAAAGAAAATGCATAGATTCCGCAGAATGTGGCGCTTTTTTCGACGTCTTCTCCGGTAATCTCCTCTGCTCATGTTTCTGCTCATGAATTTCCCTGCTTTCGTTTTTCTTTTCCCTATCCTGTCCGCTTCTTTTCGGTGTTGCGTCTGCTGCCTGCAATGCCTGCAGGAAACCTGTTCCACCTTACTGTGCGAAAACTGCAGAAGCTGCAGAACATGCAGGGCAGCCTTCCGGAGAGCATGTGTTTCCTTCATAAGCCGGAAGAAGTATACGGATAAATATCCGGATTCCATCAAGCTGCTTCAGGCGGGCCTGTCTGTAATACAAACTAAGACGCCCGGATATCCCAAAAAGTTTCAAATTTTTTCTCAGAGGCGCCGAATGTATCGGGGCGGGAATACTTCACCCTTCTGTCTCCATCGCTGCCGGAAAGAAACGGGAAATATCTGGTTGAGTCAGATAAATAGAAACACTTTTTTCAAGTTCACGATTTGCCCGGCCTTCCGCTGCCTTATCTTTCTTATCTTTCTCTTTCTCTTTCCCTCTTTTCTCCGCTCTGTTCACCTTCCAACTCGTCCAGTGTCAAGCAGAAAGCGGGCAGGAATTCCTGCAGAAATACATCGGCCTCGGGGAGATGCATGTCTTCTACAGAGCGTCGCAGAGTCTTTTCCGCCTGAAGGAATTCCAGATTCCCGGCCCGGCGTTCCTGCAGGCATTTGATAAGGGCGGAGATTTTGTCCGCCGCCTTGAGAATGGCCCGGAGCTCTTCCTCGTCTTCCCCTCCCTCGGAGAGAAGGGGTGCGTAATCCTCCCTTAGATCCTCCGGCAGCATGGATACAAGCCTTTTTCTGGCGGCTTCCTCTACACGGGCGTATTCCCCCCGGATGGTAGGGCTGTAATATTTTACAGGCGTGGGGAGATCTCCCGTGATGATCTCCGGCGCGTCGTGGAACAGAGCCAAAGTTGCGGCCCGCTCCGGAGAAACGCAGCCGCCAAACCGGCGACAGCGCAGCAGGGCCAGGGCGTGGGCGGTCACGGCGGTTTCGAAGCTGTGCTCTGAAAGGCTCTCGGGCCTCGTGTTGCGCATCAGGCCCCAGCGGTTGATATATTTCATACGGGAAAGCATGGCGTAAAATGGGGACATATTTTGAAAACTCCTTTCCAACAGGCTGCGGATGCGTTTTTTCCATCATACCCGAGGTTCGGCGGATTTGCAAGAAGCCTGGGGAATTACGTTTCCGGCTGGGGAAGGTGACAGGAATTTTACTTTTTCTTTTGGCGTTGGTGTGTTATACTTGTGGTAAGCAATGGAATTGCTTACCACATGGCGAAGCCCAAACCGTGCGGGAAAGCCGCGCGGATTTACGGGAAGAGCGCTGCGGGCTTTAAGCCGCCTCATATAAGCGCCCGGCCTGTGCCCCTGCAGGGGGCTTTTTTTCGGGAACGGTCTTTTTCCTGCGGCCCGGCATTTTCCGGGCGGATTGTAAAAAAACGGGTCCTTTGGGATTATGTGCAAAAAAATGGACGAAACTAAGTATCAGTAGTCAGACGAGGTGAAGCTATGCGGAAAATACGGGATGCATTGGAAAGGAACTGTTACTTGAAGGCCTTTGTATACGGGCTTTGCATATCGTTTCTGCTCTTTATCCCTTTTATCCTGGTGGATGAGGGACTTTTCCTCTTTTACGGGGATTTCAATGTACAGCAGATCCCCTTTTACCAGATGTGCCATGACGCTGTCCGAAGCGGCAATGTAAAATGGAGCTGGACCACGGATCTGGGCGCCAATTTTGTGGGCTCCTATTCCTTTTATCTGTTGGGAAGTCCCTTCTTCTGGCTGACCATCCCCTTCCCCAGCGAGGCGGTGCCTTATCTCATGGGGCCGCTGCTCATGCTGAAATTTGCCTGCGCCTCCCTGACGGGCACGATTTTCATCCGGCGGTATGTGAAAGCCTCTTCCTCCGCCGTGCTGGGCGGCCTGCTTTACGGCTTTTCGGGTTTTTCCGTCTACAATGTTTTTTTCAACCATTTTCACGAGGCGATCATCGTGTTCCCCCTGCTTTTATGGGGGCTGGATGAATACATGGAGAAGCGCCGCCGGGGCGTATTCGCCTTCATGGTGTTCCTCTCCTGCTTTGTGAACTACTATTTCTTCACCGGCCAGGTGGCCTTCACCCTGATCTATTTCTTCCTGCGGCTGTTCGGCGGGGACTGGCGCCTGAACCTCAGAGATTTTCTTCTTTTGGCCTGCGAGGCGGTCTTGGGGCTGCTCCTTTCCTGCGTATTGCTTCTGCCGACGGTT
Source organism: uncultured Oscillospiraceae bacterium (assembly GCA_900550095.1). Classification (GTDB taxonomy): domain Bacteria; phylum Bacillota; class Clostridia; order Oscillospirales; family Acutalibacteraceae; genus UMGS1264. The sequence continues at coordinate 968 of URRG01000113.1, read as the reverse complement.
TTGGCCGTCCTCCAGAATCCCCGGGTGGATAATCCCCCCTCGGGGTGGAATGCCCTGCTCTACGGCTGGAACCAGAGGTATATCCACATCCTGGAGTGCTTCTTCTTCCCGCCCGATATCCCTGCCCGGCCCAATTTCACGCCTGAAAGCGAAGCCAAATGGGCTTCGCTGGGCGCGTGGCTTCCCCTCTTCAGCATGGCGGGCGTCATAGGCTTTATGAAGCGCAACCGGGGCCACTGGCTGCGCAGGCTCCTTCCCATCCTGTTTTTGATGGCACTGGTGCCCATCCTGAATTCGGCGTTCCAGATGTTCAACGCCAGCTACTACGCCCGCTGGTATTATATGCTGACCCTGATGATGGCCCTGGCCACCGTCCGCGCCGTGGAGGACTCCGAAACGGAGTGGCACAGCTCCATCCGCTGGGTGCTGGGCATCACTTTGGGCATCGCCCTGCCCATCGGCCTGATGTGGGAGGAAAACAGCAGCGACGGCGCCACCTATTACACCTTTGGGCTGGAGCAGTACCCCACGCGGTTCTGGAGCTATGTGGCCATAGCTCTTCTGAGCCTTTTGCTTCTCACCATCGTGTTCCGGTTCCGCAGGCGGAACTGGAAAAAGTTTATGAAGGGGGCCACCCTTGGCGTGGCGGTCATATCTCTTCTCTATGGGACGTATTTTATCGCCCTCGGGAAGACCCAGAGCGACAGCACGCGCAAGCACCTCATCCCCTACTGCATCAATGCGGGGGACAACATCTCTTTGCCGGATACGGAAACCTGCCGCATAGACGTTTTCGACGGCATGGACAACCAGGCCATGTTCTGGCAGATCCCCACCATACAGGCCTTCCACAGCATCGTGCCGGGCTCCATCATGGAATTCTATCCCTCCATCGGCGTCACAAGGGACGTCGGTTCCCGGCCGGATACCAGCGTATACGGCCTCAGGGGCCTTACCTCCTGCCGCTG
>URRG01000112.1 GCA_900550095.1 uncultured Oscillospiraceae bacterium | reverse complement strand
TATATGGCTCGAGCACGAGCACAAACAGTAGCTGTGCCGAAAAAAGGAAAACGGCTGCTTGCCGTTAAAAAGCATCTCCCTCTTTATCTGATGGCCCTCCCCGGCCTGGCATATCTGTTCATCAACAATTATATGCCGCTGCCGGGGCTGGTCCTGGCATTCAAAAACTTTAATGCCAGAAAGGGGATCTACGGTTCCGATTGGGCGGGGCTGGATAATTTTAAATTTCTGTTTTCCACGCAAGATGCCTTTATCATTACCCGAAATACTCTTTTATACAATTTAGTATTTATTATCCTGAATGCGGTATGCGCCATAACAGTGGCCATCATTCTTTCAGAGCTGACACATAAGATTAAAAAATTTTACCAATCGGTTATTTTACTGCCCTATATGATTTCTATGGTAATCGTCAGCTATTTGGTATTTGGTTTTCTTTCTCCGGAAAGCGGCTTTATTAACAAAACCATTCTCAGCGCTTTGAATATGGAACCGATTTCCTGGTATATGGAAAAGGAGTATTGGCCTTTTATTCTGGTATTTGTAAATATTTGGAAAGGCCTTGGGTATAACAGCATCATCTATCTTTCTTCCATAATAGGATTTGACCGCTCTTACTATGAGGCAGCCTTGATCGACGGGGCCAGCAAATGGAAGCAGATCCGGTATATTACGCTCCCCCTGCTGAAACCCACCATCATCATGCTGAGCCTGCTTGCAATAGGAAGAATTTTCTATTCAGATTTCGGGCTCTTCTATCAGGTGCCTATGAATTCCGGGGCTCTATACGCCGTAACAAACACCATCGATACATATGTTTACAGAGGTCTTCTGGAACTGGGTGACATTACTCTTTCTGCTGCAGCCGGCTTCTATCAATCGCTGGTAGGGTTTGTGCTGGTGCTTACAACCAATTTGATCGTGCGCAAAATCGATCCGGAAAGCAGCCTGTTTTAGGAGGTGGGAAAATGCGTACACGGGAAGAAAAAATATTTCAGGTGATCGGGCATATCGTAATGATCTTTCTCTCTCTCAGCGCTGTCATTCCCATGATTCTGCTTTTTATGTCCTCTATAACGGACAACGACACCCTGATTCAGAACGGATACAGCTTTATTCCAGAAAAATTCAGCCTGTATGCGTATGAATATGTATTTAAAACCGGTAATTCCGTTATCAAGGCATATGGCGTTTCTATCCTTCTTACAGCAGTAGGAACGGTTCTTTCTATCACTATCACAACGCTTCTGGCATATGCGATTTCAAAAAAGAGCCTTCCCGCAAGAGGTGTGCTCACTTTTCTCGTATTCTTCACCATGCTGTTTAACGGCGGGCTGGTTCCTACTTATATGAACTACACTACCGTTTTCGGCATCAAAGATACGTTTCTTGGGATCCTCCTGCCCAATCTTGTCACCAGCGGATTTTACATTTTGCTGATGAAATCCTATTTCGTTACGAGTATCCCAACAGAAATTCTGGAGGCGGCCTATATAGACGGAGCTTCTGAATTCCAAACTTTCTCTAAGGTAGCATTCCCTCTTGCTAAGCCAATCATCGCCACGATCGGCTTATTTGCAGGAATTGCCTATTGGAACGACTGGCAGAATGGCTATGTATATCTCACAAGGAATACAGACCTGTATTCCATCCAAAATCTGCTGAACAGGATGATACAGAACATCCAGTATTTGACGCAGAACTCCGGGAATATCAGCAATGCGGACGTGGGTCTGGCTTCTATCCCCTCCGTTTCCGTACGGATGGCCATGGCTGTGATCGGCGTTCTGCCGGTGCTGATCCTGTATCCTTTCATCCAGGGGAATTTCGTGAAAGGCATTACGCTGGGAGGCGTCAAGGGATGAATGTTCCATAAACGGCTCCCGTCATTTTGGAGAGGAATGTATGCCGGCGTCTTAGAACCGGTAAAAAACGGTCCCGCATCTTCACGATGCGGGACCGTTTTTCCTGCAAGAAAGCCGCGCCTTTTTCTGAATCCTGTTCTACAGCTGCCCCTTGATGCGGTTCAGCGCACCTTTTTCCAGCCGGGAAACCTGCGCCTGGCTGATATGGATTTCAGAGGCCACTTCCATTTGAGTCTTCCCCTGGAAAAACCGCATTGTGAGGATCTTTTTCTCTCTGTCGCTCAAATCGTTTATGGCCTGCTTCAAAGCGATTTCTTCCAGCCAGTTCTGATCGTCGTTATTGTCCCCCACCTGATCCATCACATAAATAGTGTCTCCTCCGTCGTTGAACACGGGTTCATAAAGGGAAACCGGCTCCACAATGGATTCCAGCGCCATGACCACCTCTTCTCTGGAAATATCCAGTTCTTTGGCGATCTGTTCTACCGTAGGCTCCTGATGATTTTCATTTGTGAGCCGTTCTTTCACCTGCATAGCCTTATAAGCAGTGTCCCGCAGGGAGCGGCTGACGCGAACGCTGTTGTTGTCCCGCAGGTACCGGCGGATCTCCCCAATAATCATAGGGACGCCGTATGTGGAAAAGCGGACCATCAAATCCGGATTGAAATTATCCACTGCCTTCATGAGGCCGATGCACCCCACCTGAAACAGATCGTCCAGATTTTCTCCCCTGTTGGTAAAACGCTGGATGACGCTGAGCACCAGCTTCAAGTTGCCGTTGATCATTTCTTCACGCGCTTTTTTCTTTTCCGCCTCCGTACCGTTGCGTATTTTCAGCAGAAGTTCCCTTTTTTCGGCTTCGGTCAGCACCTTGAGCTTCGATGTGTTCACTCCGCAGATTTCCACCTTGTTATACACAGCGCACCCTTCTTTCTCCTTCGGTTATCGATTTCAGTATTGCCAAAGGATGAAGGGAACATTCAGTGAACTATTGTTTTTATATCCTTCTCCGCTGTTCTTGGAAATCCATTTCCAGCGTCCGCTGCAGGTTCTCCCGACAGCGGACGCTGTACGTTTTCGGAAAAACACGCTCCTGCGAAAATTTTCCGATACAAAAAACGCCCCCCATTTTACCGGGGAGCGCTGTTCCTATTATTCTATTTTTAAACATCAAACAAACCGGTTATAAAGGCCGGGTCCGGCCGCAGCAGGCGGCTTTCTCACCGCCCCTTTGCATGCCGCAGTTTCACGGCTTTACAGCCGCCAGAATATCCCTCCGGATAGACTGATCCACCCTGTGTGCAAATTCCAGATACGGCCCTTCCTGCAGAACCCGAAAGCCGTGCCTTTCAAAAATCGCCGTCATTTTTTCCCGCGGAAGCACATTGCTGTTCCATGCCAAAACTACGGCTCCTCCCGGTTTCAGCACCTGCTTCCACGCGGGAAGGCAGGCTTCCAGCAGTTCACTGGGATTGCGGGTGAGGGACGAACGCTTTTCCGCCGTCACATTGCCGTGCTGGACTCCATAGGGAAGATCTCCCACGATCATATGAAAAAAATTTTTTTTGAAAAACAACTGGGCATGCATGGAATTTCCCGCAATAAATTCCGCTGTTTTCTGATTGCCGTTTTTCGCGTCCTCTTTGCTTTTGGCGATTAGGAAGGTATGTCTCGCTGCGGAGAAGGATTTATTTTCTCCCGATATCCGCACCGTTTTGAAGGTAAACTTATACCGGGCCGTCTCCAAGAAACGCTTCAGATAATGGTAAGCTTCCGCCGTGACCTTTTCCCCGACTTCAACGCCGTATACGTCGAAACCCCGGATCAGACCTTCATAGAGGGTCGTCCCTTTGCCCGCCACAGGATCCAAAAGCCGCAGCCCGTCTTCTTCTCCCGTTTCCTGAGAAAGCTGCGCTATGTGGATCATCATCCTGGTAAAGAGCTCATTGGTCTACCCCGTATATTTGAGGATAGTTCCGATGCTCTCATCCACAAAGCGCTCATCCGTCCTCAGGATGGGCCGCAAAAGGACCTCTCTTCCCTCCCGTTTCAGGGAAAACAAAGCGTATACAAAGGAGAGCGCCGAAAGCTTCCGGATATCCCCGGAGGAAAGCTCTCCTTCCGTCTGAAAGATAAAATAGGGCACACCGCAGATCGTTTCCAGTCCCGCCCCGCCGCATACAACAGAAAAGCGCCGGGCAGCCAGCAGGAATTCCGCTTGTGCCAGCTGCAGGGACGTTTCAAAATACACCCGGTTATGCCCAGGATTGCACAAAATCGCATACTCCATAGATTCGTACTCCTTAAAATTCCACATAGAAATCCACCGGGGCCGGCTTTTCTCCCCGTCCCCGCGCAGCCCCAGCACCCGGAAACTTGCGTTGGGAAAAAGGAGTCTGATAAGACGGAGAGGATCTGTCCGATTCCCCAAGGGCCGCCTTCAGGAACCATACCATATGCGTACAGGCTGCGGAAATTCCCGCAGCCTGTACAGTAGACGGCTTTTTCTAAAGGCCCTTATTTTTTGGGAGCTCCCGCTCAGGCCCGCTCCAACGCCTGGGCGAGATCCTCCAGAATATCCGCTATATTCTCAATGCCCACGGAAAGACGGATCAGATCCGCCCCGATACCGGCTTCCTTCAGCTGCTCGTCCGTCAGCTGGCGATGGGTAGTGCTGGCGGGATGAAGCACACAGGTGCGCAGATCCGCCACATGCGTCACAACAGAGGCCATTTTCAGATGATCCATAAACCGAACAGCTGCATCCCGGCCGCCCTTTATGCCAAAGGAAATCACGCCGCAGGTGCCGTTCGGCATATATTTCTTCGCCAGCTCATGGTAAGGGCTGCTGGCAAGTCCCGGATAATTCACCCATGCAACCTTGTCATTTTTCTCCAAATATTCCGCCACGGCCTGGGCGTTTTTGCAGTGCCGCTCCATACGCAGGGCCAAAGTCTCAAGCCCCAGATTCAGCAGGAATGCGTTTTGCGGCGCCGCCTGAGCCCCGAGATCCCGCATGAGATGGGTGCGGGCCTTGGTAATATAGGCAGCTTTGCCGAACTGCTCGGTGTATACGATGCCGTGATAGGATTCATCCGGCTCTGTGAGCATAGGATATTTGCCGTTTTTCCAATCAAAGTTTCCGCTGTCCACAATGACGCCGCCCACCTGAACGGCGTGGCCGTCCATATATTTAGTGGTGGAATGCGTCACGATATCGGCCCCAAAGGCGAAGGGACGGCAGTTGACAGGGGTGGGGAAGGTATTGTCCACGATAAGAGGCACGCCGTGGGCATGGGCCTCTTCTGCAAAGAGCTCCAAATCCGTCACCACCAGAGAGGGATTGGAAAGAGTCTCGGCAAAGACGCATTTCGTATTGGGCCTGAAGGCCGCTTCCAGCTCTTCCCTGCTGCAGCCGGGAGCCACAAAGGTGGAATCGATGCCCATTTCCCGCATGGTCTTGTAGATCAGGTTGAAAGTGCCGCCGTAAATAGCGTTGGACGCCACCACATGATCTCCCGAATGGCAAATATTCAAAACGGAAATCAGAGAAGCCGCCTGACCGGAAGAGGTGAGCATAGCTCCCACGCCGCCCTCCAGAGCGGCGATCTTCTTTTCAACGGCGTCCAGTGTGGGATTGCCAAGGCGCGTATAGAAAAAACCTTCCGCCTTCAGGTCGAAAAGGTCGCCCATAGCCTCGGAACTGTCATAGGTATACGTAGTGCTCTGCACAATGGGCACCACCCGGGGATCTCCGTTTCCAGGAGTATAGCCCGCATGAATACAGTTAGTGTCGATGCGATAACTCATTTTCTTAGCTCCTTTTTTTCAGGATTCATGCGAATGTCGATTGAAGCCAGTTCAGAAGGCCGTCCGTCCCCCACACCACAAGGCAGATCAGCAGAAGGAAAAGAACAAGGGAAAAAGCCTTCCAGAACGCCCGCTTTCCGGCAGACATGCGGCCGGGAAGCTTCTTCAGAGCCTCCGATGCGTCATACAGCGATGAAAAGGGCACATAAAGCCGCTCCTTTTCCCCGCAAGACTCTCTTTCCACAGGAATCTTCCCCTTTTGAAGCAGGGAAACCGCTTCCTCCATTTCCGCGGGCGTACGCTCCAGAAGAAACACAGGATCCCCTTCCCGCGGCTCCCGAAGCTCCCGGGAACCGCAGGAAGGACAGGCTTCTTCCCCTACGGCGCGGCATTTGGGACAATACAGCATTGCTTTCACTTCCATTCTTTTTTATCATATCATTTTGTACCTGCAAATACAATCCTGAATTTTTAGAACCGGTCATATATCCTTTCAGAACAGAACGGGTTCTACCTGGCGGTTTTCCAGGGCCGCTTCCACCGTCTCCGGGATCCGGGCAAAATCTGCCACCAGGGAATTGGGCTTGAGGACCGGATCATCTTGCTGCAGAGGGACAAAATACATATGCTTCGTATTCATCAGCCGCCCAAAATTCTGGGCGGAAGCCCCCAGCCCGTCGTTGGTAGCCATGCAGAGCACCACGGGAAGTCCGATCCTCAGAGCGGATTTCACAGCCATAGTCACAGACGTGTCCGTAACGCCCCAGGAGAGCTTCGCCAGCGTATTCCCTGTGCAGGGAGCGACCAGGAGCAGATCCACCATTCTCTTAGGACCTACAGGCTCCGCTCCCGAAATCGTATGGATCACCGGATGGCCGCAGATCGTTTCGATCGTATGAATAAAATCCTCCGCTCTTCCAAACCTTGTATCTGTGGAGTAGGCGGTCTCCGACATAAAGGGAATCACATCGTATCCCAGGCGCACCAGCGCCTCCATCTGCTCCAGTGTTCTGGAAAAGGTGCAGAAAGAACCGCACAGAGCATATCCGACAGCAGCTTTTGCAGTTTTCTTCATGCCTTTCACTCCTCCATCATAGTATAGATAGTATTCTTAATGATCTCGCCCGCTGCCCTGGGCGCCGTCTTGCCCGGAAGGGACAAAGCATGCACCGTACGGATCCCTCTCGTCCGGGCCGCATCAAAATCGATACCGCCCGGCATGGACGCCAAATCGATCATCAAAACGGAGGGCTGTATACGGCCCAATACACTTTCAGAAAATATCATTGCAGGAACGGTATTGAAAATAATATCATAGCTTTCCCCCCTGCATATATCGTCAGATTTGACGGGTGTATAGCCATATACCTCTATCCAGGCCAGATCCGCCGGCTTTCTGGCACTGACACTGACGGAAGCCCCCAGGCCCCTGAGCATCCAAGCCAGCGCTTTTCCGATCCGTCCAAAGCCCGTCACCAAGCAGCGGCTGCCGCAGATGGTCTTATCATATTCCCGCATGGCGATCTCTACGGCCCCTTCCGCCGTGGCGGCAGCGTTTCGCACAGTGAATTCCTCCCGGGTGAAATAATCGTTTACATC
>URRG01000111.1 GCA_900550095.1 uncultured Oscillospiraceae bacterium | reverse complement strand
AAAGCCGCCGCCGATCTTGCAGCCGCATGACAGAATTCGCTTACGCTGCCCGTCACATGAACCTCTACATTTTCCACCCTATCCGGCGTTTCCTTCCGCAGGGCCTGCAGAACTTCTTCCCGGAACGAAAGCCCGTATTTTTCCACTATACGCAGAGCGTCCCCGCAGGTAGAAGCATCCGCGCAGGCAGGGCCTGAAGCGATCATATCCAGACGATCCCCCACCACGTCGGAAAGGACGATCTCCACGATCCCGGCAGGCTCGCAAAGCCTGGCGAATTTTCCGCCCTTTACGGCAGAAAGCCGTTTGCGCAGGGTATTGATCTCTGTTATATGAGCCCCGCAGGCAAGACAGAGCTCTGTTACTTCCTGGATATCCTTCAGGGTCAGCCCCTCTTCAGGTTTTTCAAAAAGAGCGGAACCGCCTCCTGAAAGCAGAAATAGCAGCGTATCTCCCTTTTTCAAAGAGGAGGCCATTTCCAGGATCCTTTGAGTTCCCCGCACAGAATTCTCATCCGGAACCGGATGGCCGGCCTCCAGGATTTCAAAATGTTTCAGAGGCCCCTCCGAATGGCCGTATTTCGTCAGAACGATCCCTTGTTGGATGCGTTCTCCCAGAATCGTTTCACAAGCCGCCGCCATCCTCCAAGCCGCTTTTCCGACCGCCGCCGCATAGATCTGCCCCGAAAAGCTGGAAGCCTTCAATACCTGTTTCACCGCGCTGTCAGGCAATACCTCCCGGATCGAATCCCGAAGGATGATCTGAGCATCCTGAAAAAGCTTTTCTGTCATATACACAGCCTCCCGTTTCGCCAGCCGTTTAAGAGCCTTCCCCCGGAAGGCCTCTTCGCTCCTTCGATTATAGAGTATGGTCCGCCCGGGAACTATGTCTTTGCTGCTAATATTTTTTCGACGTCCTTGTTTTTGCAGCACAAAAATATCATCTGCGTTTCAAATAATAGTAAAAGCACTCCATGAATTCCCGGTCTGTATTGGAGGAAAGCGGATTCATATTCAGCTGTTCCCGAATTTTATTCAATCTGTAAACAAGGGTGTTCTTATGCACATGCAGGTATTCTCCCGCTTTCGTAAGGCTGTAATCCTTTTCGATCAGAGCTTCCATCGTTTCCATGAAGCCTGCAATCGCCTTTTTTCCCAGCTTTCTTTTGAGCATTAGGAAAACAGTGTGAAATTCAGAGAGAGGTGCCATGGATTCCAGATACTTTACGATATAATCGTAAAAATACCGGATCCCTCCGCCGCGGATATTTTTCTGCATCCACATGCAATAAAGATACGACTGCCTGTACTGCATGTAATCGTTCTGCATGGGCCCCGCATAAGCGTTGAGTTCCACGCCGTACCCTTCGGCATATTCCATATAAGGCCGTAAATATTCCTCCACAAGAAATCTGTATTCCTGCATCAGGTTTTCATCCGGACAGTGCAGGACCTTAAACAGCACGATCATTTCCTCCTTGGTGCTGTCAATCAGAGTCTGCCCGCCGGAAAGCTTGTTTTCCTCCAAAAGGCCGCTCAGGATTTTCTCCCGTCTTTTCCTATCCTTACATTCCAGAAGGATCGGTATGCGAACGACATCCTCTTCCAGACGGAGAGCTGATATATAGGGCTCCAGATCGTCTCTTGTGAACTCTTCCCCATTCAAAAGAAGATGCATAAGCTGTTCTCTCAAATTGTATTTGCGAAGCCTTTCGTATTTATACAACTCATATTCCAGCATGACCTCAACAGACATCTTCACGATCTTGGCCACCGGCATGACCTCACGGGGATCCCCTGTGATCCCGACGACACCTTCCTTCTGCCGGTTTACAAACACCACCATGTTGACGCCCGGCATAATACCATTTTCCGGTTCTTCCCGGGTCACGATCCGGCTGGTTTCCTCCCCCCGGAGAAGACTGAAAGCCACCTCATGAAACGTCCCCACCCTTTCCTTCATCCGGCTGGCGATGATAATCCCGTCTTCATTCATAATGTTGACATTGTATTCCGTGGTCTGCGATATTTTTTCGATCAGCCGTTCCGCCAAAATCCTGTCTATCATTCCGCTTTTCCTTCCTCCCTAGCCGGTCTTCCCTATATGTGAAAAGGATGGAACAAGCTCCCTGCTCCATCCTTTTTGCGAATCCGGCATGAAGCCACTTACCTATGCTTTAACAATAGCATGAGCGGCTCCTATTTTCAAGAATCGTTTTGAACGTGCCGCCGTTTCTCCAGCATATTTTTCCGGCCAGCCCGTTTTATCCATTTCCAAATACATCAGGAAGAATACCCGATTCAGCAAGAGAGAGGTAATTCTCCCCGCCTACGATAATGTGATCCATCAGAAGAACCTCTACGCTCTGCAGGGCAGCAGCCACACAGCGGGTGGTTTCCAGATCCTGTGTGGAGGGGAGGCATGTCCCGCTGGGATGGTTGTGAGCCAGAACGGCCGAGGAAGCGTTATAGCGCACCGCGAGACGCACCACGTCGCGGATATAGATATTGGAAGCGTTTACTGATCCTTCATTGATCGCATCGCAGTAGAGGAGCTTCCCCCGACCGTCCAGCAGCATGAGAAAAACCATTTCGTTTTCCCTGCCTAAAAACTTCGGAAAGAAATATTCGCCTGCCTCTTCAAAGGTGCAGATTCTTCGGATCCCCTGTTTCGCACTTTCAGAATACCGGCGAAACAGCTGCGGAACAAATTTCAGAAGCATGACCGTGGATTCTCCCACACCCGGAACCCTGCTGAGTTCCTCCTCCGGCGCATTCAAAACATCTGCCAGAGAACCGAATGTGTGAAGCAGCAAATGCGCCAGTTCGTTTGTATTTTTCTGGGGAACCGCAAAATAGAGAAGGATTTCCAGAACCTCATGATCTTCAAAAGCGTCTATTCCCTGCTCTCGGAATCTTTTCCGCATCCGTTCCCTGTGGCCGGCGTGTGCAGAAAGCTTTCTTTTCCTCTTTTCTTCCATTATATCCCGTCCCATTTAAGGGCGGCTCTCCAAGCAAACCGCTCTCCTTTTTTATATTTTCGGAGCCCTATAGGCAAAACCTCTTTTATGCACTCAGCCATGGTACTCATTTCCTCCGCATCCTATGGACGGTGAAAAATTCCACTTTGTTATATTGTATCCTATACCTGGTTGTTTGACAAGCATTTTTCACTTTCCCTCCGGCACGATCCATGATATAATAAGCGCGGTGCATATGCGCTTTGTGTGCGCACGGGCCCTGAAGACTGCCGGAAATCTGCGTTGGAGAGAGTTTCTGCCGTCTACCTGCAAGCTAAGACGGCACTCTGCCGAACAGCAGTTCCTTCATAGGAAAAAGCGGTCTCTGCGGCGTCTAATGTGTTCACTCGGAACCGGCGCGCCGCTGTTAAAATGCTTTGCATCCGGCACATAAACGGCATGCTACACTGCAATCACAGGCATACCCGTTTTGTGCTGTATTAAATCTATAGGTCGCCGCAGAATTTCCAACCGGTACGGCCGGGGAACGAGGAGTATATGAAACAGATCATCATTCAGCAAAACGACGCAGGGCAGAGAGTCGACAAATTTTTGACAAAATCCTTTCCAAATCTGCCCCAAGCCATGTTGTATAAGAGCATCCGCAAAAAGGATATCAAATGCAATGGAAAACGGTGTGAGATTTCCACTCGTCTTCAGCCAGGGGATACCCTTACCTTATATTTGAAAGACGAATTTTTTCAAAAAGAACCGAAAGCATATGATTTTCTGAAAGCGCCTCTCAAGCTGAATATTTTGTATGAAGATGAAAATATCCTTCTTTTGGACAAGAAACCTGGTCTTCTGGTGCATCCCGATGAAACCTATCACTTTGACTCCCTCATCGCCCGGGTGCAGCATTATCTCTATGATAAAGGGGAATATGATCCCGAAGCGGAAAATTCCTTTGCTCCGGCCCTTATCAACCGAATAGACCGCAATACGGGCGGGATCGTTATGGCCGCTAAAAATGCGGAAACTCTGCGGGTCATGAACGAAAAAGTAAAGGAGAGAGAGCTTCAGAAACTATATCTCTGTGTGGTCTGCGGAAAAATGGATCGGCGCACCGACACTTTAGAAGGGTACCTAACCAAAAACGAAAACCAGAACCGGGTGTATATCTCCCACACGCCTACCCGTGGCGCCAAGACTATCCGAACGAAATACAGGGTTTTAGAAGAAGGCAAACGTTTCAGCCTGCTGGAAGTGGAACTTCTTACCGGCCGCACCCATCAGATCCGGGCTCATCTGGCTTCTATCGGGCATCCTCTGGCCGGAGACGGAAAATATGGACTTAACTCTGTGAACCGTTCCATAGGGCTTACATATCAGGCTCTTTATTCCTATAAGTTGAAATTTACTTTCTCTACGCCGGCCGGAATATTAGAATATCTGAACGGCAAGGAGTTTGAGGCTAAAGAGGTTTGGTTCCTTTCAGAATTTGAACAGTGGAAATAATTTTGAGGAATTTGTCAGACAGATTAGAATCTGCTATTAAAACGCAATCTATAAGAGTTAAAAATTTCTTGAAAGCGAGGAATTCAAATATGCTGACACCAGCCAAAAAAGAATTTATTGAGTTTATGATGAGCGCAGATGTGCTCCGCTTCGGCAGCTTTGTGACCAAAAGCGGCAGGAACACCCCCTATTTTGTCAACACCGGTAATTATAGAACCGGCAGCCAAATCGCCGCTCTTGGGCGCTTTTACGCCTCCTTGGTCAAAGAAACCTGCGGCGGCCAATTCGATGCCATGTTTGGGCCCGCCTATAAGGGCATTCCCCTGGCCACCGCCTGTGCAGCTTCCCTTTCCCGTGATTTTGGCATAGACAGGCCCTATTTCTTTAATCGCAAAGAAGTAAAGGATCACGGAGAAGGCGGCAGCATCGTAGGCTATAAGCCCAAGGATGGCGACAGCATCATTATCATTGAAGATGTGATTACCGCAGGCACCGCTGTCCGGGAGACCATGCCCATTCTGAAGGGCTGCGCGGCGGTAAACGTTCCCCATATGTTTATTTCCGTAAACCGCTGCGAGGTGGGGCAAACTCCGGGCAAAACCGCTATTATGGAGGTACAGGAGGAATTCGGCATTCAGGTTCATGCCATCGTCACTGTGGAGGATATCCGCGAATATCTGAAGGAACAGAATACCGATCCGGAGATGCTCAAGGCTATGGACGCCTATATGGAGCAGTACTGTGTTTTCGCTTAATTATTCAATAGAAACAACATAGAAGAAAAACAAAGCTCCCTGAGCGGATATATCCGCTCAGGGAGCTTTGTTCTGCCATCGGAACAAAAAACATTTCTTATATTCGCAAAAGCCGTCAAACCATATTGCAGAAGCGTTATTTTCGAAGCAGAGCCAATGCGTCCCCGGCAAACTCCTTTTTCACAAACAACTTATAAACTGTGCTGGGAGTAGTGAATCTGTCCCGAGACATAGCCGCAGGCCTGGTTTCCCCTCCGGGCGAAAAACGGGCGCCCGTCTTGATTTTCATCTTGCAGCGAAAGCCCTTTCCTTCCAGCAAGAGTTGCCTCTCTTCCGCTTTTTCATAGTGCAAGGATGAATAGATTTCAATCCACCCAAACATAGTCTTCTCACTTCCTTTTATAGCCTGCTATAAAAGCCCTGGCTTTTCTCCTCTATACTATACACCCATCTGGCATACCGGAATCTATAAATTTAAACGAAAAATATCCTTAGCGGTTGCACAGCAATTCCTCTGCTTCTTTGGCACGGGCCTCTTTCACCAAAACCTTATAAAGCATATTGGGTTGTGCATACCTTCCACGGGATACAACGCTTTCTCCAGAAGAGGGCTGCCCCTCTCGTTCTGTCTGCATCATGCAGGATATCCCTTTATCCTCCAAATACCGGCGCTTTTCCTCTGCCTTTTCTCTCTGGGGAGATATGTATACCTCTGCCCAACCGATCATGTATCTTCCTCCTCTATACATCTGGTATCCATTTATTTCATTGTGTTTCCAAAATTCTCTGAAGTTCTATCCAATTTTCAATTTGTATCACGGGGCAATCCAGTCTTCCGACCTCGGAGCTTTCAAGGTATTTTGTATACCACACAGGTTGAATTCCCACCTGAGCTGCCCCGGCTATATCGCAGTTCCAATCGTCGCCGCAGTACCAGACCTTTTCCGGCGGAAGGCCAGCCATACGCAAGGCCAGGCGGAATATCCTGGGATTCGGCTTGCGAAACACATATTCGCTGCTGGCTATGACAAACGCAAACTCTGTTTCCGGGAAAAAACGGTGAAGCCTCTCCCGAAGGGCATTCCCACTACAGGAAAGATTGCTCACCACCCCAGCACGGATACCTGTATCCTGCAGAAAACGAAGAAATTCCTGTATCCCTGCCGTGGGTTCCACCGGTTCCGCGGCATCCCAGAACACCCGCTCAGTCTCTTCATTGGAGAGCCGCAGCCGGATTCCAAAAGAAGTATACAAATACTGCTGAAAAAGATGAGTATGCACCTCGATCTGCGCCAGATGCCTTTTTGCAGGGTCTCCTCTTCCCAATTCCCTATTGATGCGGTCCGCTTCCACCTGCACCTCTTCCGCCGAAACATTCTCGGGATTCTCCTCCGCATATTGTAAGACGGCCCGGGTTCCCCGCAGCGCGTCAAAGCCCGTGGAGTGCAATAGAGTCTCACCGTAATCAAATAGCAGCATTTCCGGTCTTTTCATAGTTCAGCCTTCCTCCCGGTTACAGAAAAAGCGCCGGAACGGCGCTTTTCATCACGAATTCTTATCCACCTGATGGAAGGTTTTCAGATTTCCTGTTTTCATGCTCCGTTTCTGCAGCTCTGCTTCTACCTCTTCCAGAGAAATCCCTTCTTCCACCATCAACACCATCAGATGATAGAGCAGATCGGAAATTTCCAGCACTGTTTCGCTGTTTTCTCCATTTTTTGCAGCGATAATAACCTCGCTGCATTCCTCGCCGCACTTTTTCAGGATCTTATCCAGACCTTTTTCAAACAGATAACAGGTATAAGAACCTTCTCGCCTCTCATCCCGGCGGGATAAGACGGTTTCATACAAATCTTTTAACACATCGTTCATAGGTTCTCTTCCCCTTCTTTTTTAATTTCTCTGAAAAAGCAACTGTGGCTGCCCGTATGACAGGCCGGTCCCGTCTGCTCCACCTTAATGAGAATTGTATCCCGGTCGCAGTCTCCATATATCGAAACCACCTTCTGCAGATGGCCGGAAGTAGCTCCCTTGTTCCAAAGCTCCTGGCGGG
>URRG01000110.1 GCA_900550095.1 uncultured Oscillospiraceae bacterium | reverse complement strand
GAACCATCCGATGAACGCCGTTGTGAGCGTGTGGTTTTACAAGCATCTCTGCGGCCTGCGCACGCTGGAGGAGGGCCCCGGCTTCTCCGCATTCGCGGTGGAGCCCGTGTTCCCCAAGGAGCTGGACAGAGCTGAGGCCAGCCTTGAGACCGTCAAGGGCAAGGCGGCTGTCTCCTGGCAGAGGGACCGGGACGGCCTGACGCTTACCGTGAAGGTCCCCTACAACAGCCGCGCCGTGGTACGGCTGCCCGGGGATTTTGAGTGGAGCGGCCCCATGGAAAAAAAGAGCGGAAAGTGGGAATGCAGGATCCCGGCGGGTGTCCATACCTTCCGCGCCGCGTCCCGGTGACGGAAGGAGGGGGAAGCTTTTGAGCGAGAGTGTCCGCCAGGCGAAACGGCGCATCCGGGAGGTGCGCATGAAGGATGTGGAGCTGACCGTTTTGCGGGACGGGAAGCCGGTGGAAAATGCGGAGGTGCATTTCCGCATGAAAAGCCACCAATTTCTTTTCGGCGCTGTCAGCTACGCCCATGGAACGCTGGGAAGCCCCGCGGGGGAGAAGGCGTTCACGGAGCATTTTACAAAGCTTATGAACTACACCATGGTTCCCTATCATTGGGCCTGGTACGAACCGAAACGGGGAGAATACAACGAGCCCTATACGGGGGAGCTGGTCAGATGGGCGGAGGAGAACCGCCTGAAAAAGAAGCTGCACGCCCTGATCTGGCACGAAATATGCCCCGCTTGGGTCACGGACGAAACGGTGGAGGAGGAGTATATCCGGCGGATCGATCATCTGATGGCCCGATATGGGGATAGGTTCGATTTTTTTGACCTTGCCAACGAAACCACCGTGAACGACCGGTTCAATAATCCCGTCTCCCGCTGGGTCAGACGCAAAGGCCCTGTTGAGGCCATCAAATTTGGGGCAGGCCTTGTGCGGGCCTGGAGGCCGGACGCCAAGCTCCTCTACGGGGATTGGAACGTCCACAGCGAGGAATACTTTGATTTTCTCCGGCAGCTGCGGGAAAAGGATGCGGATATCGATATTCTGGGCATCCAGAGCCATATGCACCGGGATATCTGGACGCCGGAGGAGACCCTGCGCGTTTTGGACAGGGCTGCGGAGTTCGGCTGGCCTATCCATTTCCCGGAGTGTTCCATATGCAGCGGGAAGCCTATTGGTGACATGTCTTATACTTCCGGCGCGGAAAACCGGTATTCTGAAACGGAAGAGGATCTCTACTGGCAGGCGGATTTCGCGCGGGACTTCTACACCCTTGTGTTCAGCCACCCGGCGGTAGAGGCTCTTTCCTGGTTCGACTTTGTAAACCATCGGTGGCTGGGGGCGCCCGCGGGCCTTTTAAACGACGACCTGAGCCCGAAGCCCGCATACCATGCGCTGTATGATCTGATCCACCGGGAATGGCATACGGACGCGGATCTTTCCACCGGTTCCGGCGGGATTTGCCGGACGCGCCTGTTTTTCGGGAGCTATGACATCACAGTGAAAACGGAGGGCTGTGAGAAAACCGTGAACCGGGAGATCCTCCGCCCAAGCTTTTATGCCGGCGGCGGAGGCCCCAGAAGGCTTTCGGTGAATCTCTGACCGGGCCGTTTTCCGCATAAAACGGCAGGACAGATCTTCCTGTGAAACAAGCATACAATGAAAAAAGCGGCGGCATCCTCTCTTTGCAGAGCGGTATGCCGCCGTTTTGCCGTGCCTTCTGCGCGCGGGCGGATCCGTAAACCGGCGCGGCAGGGAAAAATAAAAAACGGAAAACACGCGGCTTTCGGATAAACTTTTACTATAAAAACGGCGGGCAGGAAACTGGTTTCCCCGGAACAGAAGATACGGGAAGACGAAAGCCTTTCTCTTGATTCTGTATATGGGAAAGCGGATGTTTTTCCGCTTTTTGGTATGGAGGGCGGGTTTCCGGCGCATACTATGAACGCTTTGCCGGAGGGCCGCGCCGTCTTTGCCTGGTTTCCCGTTTTTTGTACGGCTGCCTGTAATCCCGCGGAGAAGAGGAAGCTTCAGAAGGAACAGGAAGCGCGGAAGGAGCAAAAGATGCAGGAGGCGCGGAAGCGGGCGGAAAACGCGGCTCAAAGATGCGCGGATATGCTGATAAGCCCGGCGCTGAACGGCTCCGCCCAAACCGCGGGGCAAACAGAAAGGAGGACTCTGATGATACAGAGAATCGGGGAAAACACGCTTCATCTTGAAAACGGGCCCTGCCTTCTTTCCTGGGCCTCCGTGGCCGGGAAGAAGGAATCCGAGGGACCCTTGGGAGGCTATTTCGACGTATGTCATGAGGATACTACTCTGGGGGATAAAAGCTGGGAGCAGGCGGAAAGCCACCTGCAGGGAGAATCCATCAACGTGGCTCTGCAGAAAGCTTCCCTGCAGCCGGAGGATATGGATTTTGTCTTTGCGGGGGATCTTCTGAACCAGTGCATATCCTCCACTTTTGGCCTGCGGGATCTGCAGATCCCGTTTTTGGGGCAGTATGGGGCCTGCTCCACCATGGCCCAGGCTTTGGGCATGGCCTCTGTGTTTGTGGAAAGCGGGGCCGCCCGCCGCGCGGCGGCTGTGACCTCTTCGCATTTCTGTTCGGCGGAAAGGCAGTTCCGCCTGCCGTTGGAATACGGCGGCCAGCGGCCTCCTACCTCTCAGTGGACGGCCACGGCCAGCGGCTCCGTCCTTTTAGGGAAAGAGGGCAGAGGCCCCATCCGCGTGAGAGAGGTATCCTTTGGCCGCATAACGGATCTGGGGATCAGCGACGCCAACAATATGGGGGCCGCCATGGCGCCGGCTGCGGCCTCCACCATAACAGGATATCTCAGGGATACGGGAGCCTCCCCCGATGATTTTGATCTGATCCTTACCGGGGACTTGGGCCGTGTGGGGAGCGATCTGCTCTACGCCCTGCTGGAAAAGGAGGATATCCGCATCCGGGCAAAGCACAACGACGGCGGTCTGATGCTTTACGACCGGAAACAGCAGGATGTGCACGCGGGCGCTTCCGGCTGCGGCTGTTCGGCCAGCGTACTATGCTCCGTTGTCCTGAAAAGGATGGAGGAACAGAAGCTGAAGAAGGTTTTGTTTGTGGCCACCGGCGCTCTTATGTCGCCCACATCCTCTCAGCAGGGGGAATCCATCCCCGGCATAGCTCACCTGATCTTTTTGGAAAGCGGAACAGACGGCTGAGAACGAAATCCGGCAGTAAAAGACATTCCGTGGGGATATCTCCACAGAATGTCTTTTATTTTTCTATCAGCAGATATTTTGAACAATTTTGCGATTGAAAAGAAAATATATATGGTATATACTCATGACAGAAACGCTGCCATACATCTGGCGGTATTCGTGTTTGTGTTGGGAGGAATACGTATGAAAGCGGTATCTTTGTGCGAAGCGTACCGGGATTATTTTTCTATCGGCGCGGCTGTAAACAGCCGGTCTGTGGAAACGCATGCCGATCTGCTGAAGGTGCATTTCAACAGCATCACAGCAGAAAATGAGATGAAATTTGAACGCCTCCATCCGGAACCGGAAGTATATGATTTTGAAAAGGCGGATATCCTTCTCCGGTTTGCCAGAGAAAACGGGATGCGTATGCGCGGTCATACGCTGGTGTGGCATAACCAGACGCCTTCCTGGGTCTTTCGGGAAAATGGGCTGCCCAGGAAAAAGGAAAGCCTTCTTGCGGTTATGAAAGACCATATCCGCAGGGTGACGTCCCATTTTTCTCCGAATCTTTACTGCTGGGATGTGGTGAACGAAGCGGTGGAGGATAAGGGGAGCAATATTCTCCGGCGTTCCCCCTGGCTGGAAATCGCCGGGGAGGATTTTCTGAAAGAGGCGTTTTTGTGCGCCAAGGAGAGCGTTCCGGAGGCTTCCCTGTATTATAACGACTACAACGCCTGTATCCCCGAAAAGAGGGAGAAAATCTGCGCCCTTCTCCGCAGGCTTTTGGAAGAAGGCGCGCCTGTGGATGGGTTCGGCATCCAAGGCCATTGGAACATTACGGCCCCGCAGCCGGATGAGATACGCCGCAGCATAGAGGCATACGCTTCGCTTGGGCTGAAGCTGCAGATCACGGAGCTGGATCTTTCCCTTTACGCCCAGTCGGATCCACACCGCCCGGAGCCGGGCCCTGCTCCGGAGGAGCTTCTTATTCGCCAGACAAAGCTTTATGAGGAAATTTTCCATATTTTCCGGGAATACAGGGATGTGATCGAGGCAGTCACCTTCTGGGGCGTAGCGGATGACGACACCTGGCTGGACCGTTTCTTTGAGCCCCACAGGGCGAACCGCCCTCTCCTGTTTGACGAGGGACACAAGCCTAAAGCGGCGTTTCAGGCGGTCACGCAATTTTAAGTATTCAAGAGAGGAGTGCGCGCAATTGAGTGAACGGTTAGAGATAAAAGGGCAGGGAGCGCCCTTTCGGAACCATACTGCATACTGTGTGGGAACAGGGCGGCTGGGGCTGGCCCTGCAGAAGGAATATCAGGAGCACCTGGAGCTTGTGCAGAAGGCTATCCGGTTCCAGTATATCCGGGGGCACGGCTTATTTTGCAGGGATGTGGGCATTTACCGGGAATATGAGTGCGGTGGCCGCACAGTCCCCTTCTATAATTTTACATATCTGGACAGGATCTTTGACTCCTATCTGCAAAAGGGAATCCGCCCGTTCATAGAGCTTGGCTTCATGCCGGAAGAGCTTGCCTCCGGTGAGCAGACCATTTTTTACTGGAAGGGAAATGTCACCCCGCCGAAGGACTATGAGAAGTGGGAGGAACTTATCCGGCAGACGCTTCTGCACTGCGTAGAACGCTATGGAGCGGAGGAAGTTCGAAACTGGCCTGTGGAAGTCTGGAACGAACCCAATATCGGATTTTGGACAGGAGGGCTGGAAGGCTATTTCCGCTTGTATGAGAGCTCCGTTCGGGCGGTAAAAAGCGTGGATCCGCAGATCCAGGTGGGCGGGCCCGCCATCTGCGGCGTGGAAGTGGAACGATGGCTCACTTCCTTCTTTTCGTTCTGCAGTGAAAATCATGTGCCTTTGGATTTTGTCACCCGCCACTGTTATACGGCCAATACGCCCCGAAACGAGGGGCATTACGTATACCACACCATGCGGGATCCCAGGGTGATGCTGGAAGAACTGCGGAAAACCAGGGAAATTATGGCCCGTTACCCTCTCACCAAAGACTTGCCCCTGCATATTACGGAGTTCAACAGTTCCTATAACCCGCTCTGCCCTGTGCACGACAGCGTTTTCAACGCCGCTTATCTGGCTAGGATCCTAAGCGAGGCCGGCGAGTATGCGGATTCCTATTCCTATTGGACGTTCAGCGATGTGTTTGAAGAATGCGATGTTCCCAAGGCGCCTTTCGCCGGGGGCTTTGGCCTGGTGGCTCTCAGCGGGATCAAAAAGCCTTCGTTCCATGTTTTCCGCTTTTTCAGCCAGGCTGGGAAAACTCTTCTTTACAGGGATGAAAACATGCTTGTAACGGCGGATAGGGGGCGGTATGTGATCCTCGCCTGGAGCTTTTACGACCCCAGAGACGGCGCCCAGCCGCCTGCTCCCTATGAAAGGGAGCTTTCCCTCCCCTCTTTCGGGGGAAGGGCCTTTTTCACAGAGGAGAGGGTGAATGAGCGCTTCGGAAACCCGGAACAGGCTTGGTATGATATGGGGATGCCCAGAAGCCTTACGGAAAAACAGGCGTCGGTTTTGAAACATGCGGCCGAACCCGCCTTCTCCCATGGCATGCTGGAGGAAAAGAATGGGAAATATTCTCTCAGTCTTTCTATAAGGGGGAACGAGTTCTTGATGATAGAGATTGTTCCCAGAGCAACGGAGCCTCAGGAATATCTGGGCTTTGAGAGGAACGAATTTTACGGTCTTTCCGACGAATGCCGGCAGAACTGAATCCGGGCATTGAGAAAGGAACCGGGAGCTTCCATTTGGCAGCTTCCGGTTCCTTTGCTGTGTGTATGGCGATTGGATATTGACAGATCGGATGATACTTTTACGGCTGCCCCAGGAAAATTTCCAGCGGGCTCAGATCCAGCCCCGTGCAGTAGTGGCTGAGCACATGGAGCACCTTTCTGGCGATGATCTTCACACCGCCTTCTGAATCGCTTTCCACATTCAAGGGCATAATGGGGTCATGGACGCTCAGCCGCAGCAGGAACCATCCGTCCCCCTCCTCTTTGGGGAAGGAGATGCGCATGCCTTCCCGGTTGTCGGGAGCGATGTCCCAATTTTCCCGGAGAGCATAGGCTTCCAGCTCCTTCAGAGCTCTTTCGCCGCATTCCCGGAAGTTTTCCTCCAGGATGGGCAGGCGGACTTCCGCGGCCTCTGCGGGCTCCTGCAGGGAGGCGAGAAGATCCTCCAGCGTTTTGCCCTCCCGGCGGAGGACGGCCATTTTGATAATGATTTTTGTCACCAGATAGGCGCCGTCATCCAGAAAATAGTTTTCCCGCAGGGCCGCGTGGCCGGAGGTTTCGATAGCCAGGGGGCAGTTGACGCCCTCCTTATTCAGGCGCACAGCCTCGTTGATAACATTTTTATAGCCTCTCTTGAAGCGATGATGAACGCCGCCCAGTGTCTTCTCGATATAGAGCTTTAAGCCGCTGGATGTGATAGAGTCGGTTACGATGGTGCCTCCCTCGTTGCCCTCCAGGGCGATGGCGCTGGCAATGGCCACAAGGCGGTTGCGGTTGATTTCCTCGCCGCTCTGGTCCACTGCGCCGCCTCTGTCCACATCGGTGTCGAAGATAACGCCCATATCCGCCTTGGCGGCTACGGTTGCCCGGCAGACGGAGGCCATAGCGTCGGCGTTCTCAGGGTTGGGAATATGGTTGGGGAAGCAGCCGTCGGGCTCCAGAAACTGGCTGCCGGAAACGTCGGCTCCCAGGGGCTCCAGCACATCTTTTGCATAAAATCCGCCTGCGCCGTTGCCTGCATCCACCACAATATGGAAGCCTTTGAGCGGGTGCTCGTAATCTTCTGCGTTTACACCCTTCTGGATCATCTCCCGAAGATGGGCGCTGTACTGTTTCATGTAATCCACATGTTCCACTGTGCCCTTCCCGGCTTCGGGAGCTTTCCCCTCCTGGCAGAAGGTGAGGATCTGCTCGATATCGGGGGAATCCAGACCTCCGTCCCTGGTGAAGAACTTCAGGCCGTTCCGGTTGAAGGGGTGGTGGCTGGCCGTCACCTGGATGGAACCGTCGCATGCCAGATCCACAGTGGTCATGAACATGCTTGGGGTGGATGCCAGGCCGCAGAAAAGAACGC
>URRG01000109.1 GCA_900550095.1 uncultured Oscillospiraceae bacterium | reverse complement strand
CATCCGTTCCCGGCAGGCCCATTCCGTGCTGCGCCGTATCAGTATGCGCTCGGGATCGTCGCCCGAGGGCAATTCCGCTTCAAACAGGCGCCTGTCCGATGAACGGCTCGCGTCCTTGCGGGGCCTTATCCTGGAACGCCTTCCCGTCCCCGATTCGGTATTCGTATGCACCTCTTCGGGGAATGACTGGGAGGGGCTTGCCTCGCTTGTCAAGGCTTCCGACATGCCCTACCGCGAGGAGGCCCTCCGTATCCTTTCCGGATACTGCGAAAATGTGGTGGTCACCTGCGGAGAAAAAGGGTGCGAGGCGGTCTCCCGGGGCCGGCGTTTCCACGCCGGGCCGGTGAAGGCGCCTTCCGTCAAGGACGCCACAGGGGCGGGGGATCTCTTCTGCGCCGGATACCTTTACGGCTACCTGAAGGGATGGGATCCCCAGCGCCGCATGGAGTACGCCAACAGGGCGGGAGCCCTGGCGGTCTCCTATATCGGCGGGATCGGCGAGGCGTTTACAAAGGAAAACGTAGAGAGGATGGGGCGCGATGCCGTATAAAGGGAAAATCTTCGACGCGCATACCCATGTGATGGAGGGGGCCTCGGGCGCGGCGAAGCTGCTGAAAACCGAACGGGAATACGGTTATGTGGGGTTCAACGCCCTTGGGGCTTCCGCCTGGGGCGGCGCGGCGCAGGACGCCCAGTGCCTGGCGGTGAAGCGGTATGAGGGATGCTACGCCTTCGGAAGCATGAACCACGCTGAAGGGGATTTCCGCAGCCAGTGCGAGAGGCTTTTTCGTATGGGAGCGGACGGATTCAAGATGATCGAGGGGAAACCCGATGTATACCGTTCCATAGGCCGCCCGCTGAATTCCTCTTACTATGAGGAGCTCTATGCCTTTGCAGAGGAAAAAGGGCTTCCCATCCTGGCCCATGTGGGGGATCCCCCGGAGTTTTGGGCGCCGGAAAAGGCCCCCGCCTTTGCCGTGGAAAACGGATGGACGTATGCGGGCGGGGAATACCCGTCTTTAGAGGAGCTTTTCGCCCAGGTGGAGGATATCGCCGCCAGGCATCCGGCCCTCAAGCTGATTCTGGCGCATTTCTTCTTTCATTCCCACCGGCTGGAGAACGCCGCGGATTTTCTGGACCGCCACCCCAGCGTATGCTTCGATATCTGCCCCGGCACGGAAATGTATGAAAACTTTTCCAGAGATCCGAAAAGGAGCCGGGAATTCTTTCTCCGCTATCAGGACAGGCTTATTTTCGGCACGGACAACTGGGATACGGAGGCTCCGGGGGAAATATACGATAAAAACGAAATCAACCGCATGATCCATTCCTTTCTGCAGACGGAGGGGGAGTTCCCCGTTTGGGACCATGAGATGCGGGGGATCGGCCTGCCGCAGGAGGCGCTGGAAAAGATCTATCACGGGAATTTCGAACGCCTGGCCGGGGAACGCCCCCGGGAGCGGGACGAAGGGCTTCTTGCGGAATATTGCCGGGAGCTTCTGGCGGCGCCGGAGCGCTTCGGCGCGGACGAAGCGGACGCGGCCCGTCTGGAAGATGTGCTGCATGAGCTCGAGCTCCATGGGTAACCCGGCGAAAGGGGGCGGGAAGCCCTATGGGCAGGCGCTGCTTTTGATTCTCATCTGGGGTTCCTTCGCTGCCGTCAGCCGGCTGGCGCTTACGTCCCTGGATGTGTTCCAGATGCAGTTTTATCTCTTCGGCGCCGCTTTTCTGGCCCTGTTTGCATGGGCCGCGGCGGGAAAGAGGCTTTCCTGCCTGAAGGGGATCGGGCCCCGGGGCTGGGGATGGCTCCTTCTATTGGGCGCCCTTTCGTTTTTATACTATTTCCTGTATTCCTTTTCCCTCAGCCTGATCGACCCGGTGGATGCTTCCTGCATCAACTACATGTTTCCCGTGTGGATCACGCTTCTGGCCGTGCCCATAAACGGGGAGAGGATGACGGCGGGCAAGGCGGTTTCAGCCGCGCTGGGCTTTATCGGGATGGTGGTGATCGTTACGGGAGGGGATCTTACAAGGCTCCGGCTGGACAACCTGCCCGGTCTCTTGTGCGCGGCCGCCGCCTCCCTTTCCTGGGCTTTGTTTTCCACCCTGGGGAAGCGCGGCGCGGTGGAGATCGTGGCGGGGAATTTTGTATTTGCGGGCGTGGGCTTTTTCCTTTCCTGCGTTCTGCTGGTCCTGTTTTCCCGATTTGCCGCGCCGCCGCTTCCCGCCCTCGGGGCTATCCTCTGGAACGGGATCATGAATTTCGGGGTGAATTATTTCCTCTGGTTCCGGCTCCTGAAGTCTTCCAGCGCGTCCTTTGCGGCCAGTATGTCCTTTATCACGCCCTTTGTGACGCTGGCGTTTCTGGCCGTGTTTGCAGGGGGAGAGGTCACGTGGGCCAATGTTCTGGGGCTGGCGGTGATTTTGGCGGGGGTGGCCGTGCAGAACGCTTCTTCAGGCCCTTCCGGTTTTTGGGGCTTCAGGGGCCGGAAATCCCGACGCAAAACCGCCCGTAGGGAGGGGCCCTGAGGCTCTTCCCCCCGGCGGCGGACGGAGGCGTTTCCGCCTGTTCCGGCCCGTTTCCGGCGCTTTTGTTTTCATATAATTTGGAGGAGGCTGTATTCAAGTATGCGAGTATTGAATTTCGGTTCTTTAAATCTGGATTCCTTCTATTCGGTGGATCATTTTGTGCAGGCGGGGGAGACCCTTTCTTCCTGCGGGCTGGAAACATTCTGCGGCGGCAAGGGGCTGAACCAGTCCATCGCTTTGGCGAAGGCGGGCGCGGAGGTGTATCACGCGGGCTGCATAGGGCAGGACGGGGAATGCCTTCTCCGCCTCCTCAGGGAAAGCGGCGTCCGGACAGAGTATGTCCGCAGGGTTTCCGAGGTGAGCGGCCACGCGGTCATTCAAGTGGACCGCCGCGGCCAGAACTGCATCCTTCTTTACGGCGGGGCCAATCAGTGCGTTACCGACGAGATGATCGGGGAGGTCCTGGCAGGGTTCGGGAAGGGGGATATCCTGCTTCTCCAGAACGAGACGAACAAAGTGGGGGAGATCGTGGATAGGGCATTTGAAAAAGGCATGGAGATCGCGCTGAACCCCTCCCCCGTCAACGAACGCCTGCAGGAAATCGATATGGAAAAGATCTCCTGCTTCATTCTGAACGAGATAGAGGGCAGGGCTTTGACGGGGGAAACGGCTCCGGAGGCAGTTTTGGACGCCCTCCGTGAACGGTATCCCCATTCCGCCGCAGTGCTCACCCTGGGAGGGGACGGAGCGGTCTATGACGACGGCCTGGCGCGCTGCCGCCACGGCGTATATGACGTTCCCGTAGTGGACACCACCGGAGCGGGGGACACCTTTACGGGGTACTTCCTGGCTTCCCGCGCCGCGGGAAAAGACCCCCGGGAGGCGCTGCGCCTGGCCTCCGTGGCGTCCTCCCTGGCGGTTTCCCGCAAAGGGGCGGGGCCGTCCATCCCCTCCGCGGAAGAGGTGGAGAAGGCGCGGCTTACGCTGAGATAAAAAAGCGAAATGAGAAACGAAGTTTCGGGGCCGGACGCTGTTCGGACGGGATCCGGCCCTGGATTCTGCCCCGACGGCATTTTATTCCAGATCGTAAATCCTTACAATTTCTGATTTTTTGTGAATTTTTATATTGACAGTTTGTATAGGATATGCTATATTCATATCAAAGGTAAAACGTTTACTCAAATGTATCGGCTGTGAGTAAACGTTTACTTAAACAGAAATTTATATTTTGAAGGAGGAGCACATGTATGTCAGTAGTACAACCAGGACGTAAATGGAAGAAAGCGTCGGCTTTCATGCTGGCAGCGGCTTTGTTCTGCAGCGTTCCGCTGAGCGGGTGCAGCAGCCAGGGAGGGGGTTCCGGAGCGGGCACGGCCTCGAATTCCAGTGAAGGGACTTCCACGGAGCCTCAGAAGCTCGTTATGTTTTATCCCTTCCAGACCTCTACCTCCACCAGCGACAACATCACGCTTGTGGAAACGGAGCTGGAAAAGAAGATGGCGGAGGACGGCCTTTACATAGACCTGGACTGGGTCATCATCCCCCGCGACAGCTTTGAGGAAAAGAAAAACACCCTTTTGGCCGGCGGGGACCAGCTGGACGGCTTCATCGGCGACGCCGACGATCTGGGCGGCGATATCCAGAAGGGCGGGCTGGTCCGCCCCATCACCGATCTGGTGGACGAATACGGCTCTCATCTGAAAGAAATGATCCCGGACGGCACCTGGGCGGAGGTGACCCAGGGCGACGGCGAAATCTACGCCATCCCTTCCTATAACCGCACCTACTGGACCGGCGCGGTCATCCGCAAGGACTGGCTGGACGAGGCCGGGCTGGATATGCCCGAGACCCTCGAGGACCTGGAAGAGGCCATGGAGGCCTTCAAAAAGCGGGACGGCGTTATGCCCGCAGGCGGAAAGCCCTGGTATATCGAGCCTTCCATGGCGTCTGCCGTGACCGGCGGCATCACCGCTGAAAACGGTTGGGAGACGGAATCCCCCGACGGCGAGTTTATCCAGGCCTATGAGCACCCCGACTATGTGAAATTCCTTGAGATGTACAACCGCTGGCTGGACAACGGCTGGTTTGACCCCGATTTCCTTGTGACGGAAGAAACCAACTATGAAAGCATGCTGTATTCCGGACGTCTGGGGATCTATTTCTGCGATCCCACGCAGATCAATAAATATATTCCGCTGCTCCAGGCGGAGGATCCCGACGCCGAGCTGGAAGTCCTGCCGGTCCTGAGCGGACCCATGGGCGAGGCGGCCCTGCAGGCAACCACAGGTGTGCGCAACGTGGCCTATGTGACCACTATGTCCGAGCATCCGGAGCTTGTTGTGAAATACTTTGATTGGCTGGTTTCCGACCAGGAAAATTACAAGCTGGGCAAATACGGCGTTGAGAACACCCACTATGTGATCGAGGAAGACGGAAGATGGCGCTCTCCTGACAGCGCCGGCGGCGACGACAGCAAGCGCGGCTATGAGGATATTTTTGCCCCGCTGGAGTTCGAGGATCTCATGGTCGACAAGCAGACCCTGTATTACGACACGGAGGCCCTGCAGGATTACTACCGCAGCCTGCCCTCCTATACTCATCCCTTCAAGGATCCCAAGGGCAATTTCGTCATTGACTGGACGGATATCGGCAACTACAACGCCACGGATATCTGGACCGAAATCTATAACATTGCCTGCGGCTCCCGCCCGCTGAGCGATTGGCAGACGGTTGTGGATGAGTATGAGGCCAGCGTCAAGGTGGCGTATGACCCCATCCGTGAACAGTACAGAGAGTGGAAGAAGAGTATTGGGAGGTCTTAAAAACTCATGAAGGCGAAAGCGTATGAGGGACAGATAGCTCCGAAAAAACGCGGTTTTATCAGGAATATCCGGCGGTATTGGATGCTGTACGTCATGTTCTTGCCCGTTATCATCTGTCTGTTACTATTCAACTATCTGCCGATGACCGGCATTTATATTGCGTTTACAGAGTATCAGCCCTGGGTGCCCATTATGGAAAGCCCCTTTGTGGGCTGGGAAAACTTCAGGCTGATGTTCACCGCCCCGGACTTCGGGCGGCTGGTGTTCAACACCGTTTGGATCAATATTCTGAAGCTGGTATTCGGATTCCCTGCTCCCATCATACTGGCTTTGCTTCTCAATGAGGTACAGAAACAGGTATTCAAACGCACCTTTCAGACGATTTCTTATTTGCCGTACTTCGTTTCCTGGATCGTGGTCAGCGGCATCATGTATACCCTGCTGAATTACAATTTCGGCATTGTGAACGGTGTTCTGAAATCCTTCGGCATGGAGCCGGTGCAGTGGTATACCAGCAGTGAATATTGGCGGTCCTTCCTGGTGGGCACCAGCGTGTGGAAGTCCATCGGCTATAACTCCATCCTCTATCTGGCGGCTATAGCCGGCATCGACACCGCCCTGTACGAGGCGGCCGTGATCGACGGCGCTTCCCGCTGGAAGCAGATGCTGCACATTACATTACCCTGTCTGCTGCCCACGGCCTCGATCCTTCTGATCCTCAGCCTCGGCAGCATGATGAACGGCGATTTCGGCCAGATTTTCGCCCTCATCGGCCAGAATGCCCCGCTCCACGAGACGACGGACGTGCTCGATTTCTATATTTACAGAAAGGGGCTGCAGTCCGGCCAGTTCAGCATCGGCACGGCCATGGGCCTGTTCCAGTCCGTTATCGGCTTCCTGCTGATCGTGGGCTCCAATCTGGCGGCTAAACGAATGGGAGGTGAGGGGATATGGTGACCGGCGCGGCGGCTCCCCGCAGAAAAAGGCGAACGTTCCATGCGAACCAGTCCAAGCTGGTGTTCCGTATTCTCATCTACTCCGCCCTGATCCTGCTGGCTCTCATATTTCTGGCGCCCTTCTGGCTTATGCTGGTGGGCTCCCTGACCCCGGAGTCGGAGATCGCGGTGGACGGCTTCAAAATGTGGCCGGATGAATTCACGTTCTTTGCATACGATTATCTTTTCTCATCCAGCGACCGTTTTACCACCTCTTTCGCCGTAACGTCGGCGCTGACGGTGGTGGGGACGGTGAACAGCCTGTTTTTCACCACTATGGGGGCTTATGTCCTTTCCAAGCGGTATCTGCCCTACCGGAAAGGCATGACGGTCTTCTCCGTGATCCCCATGCTGTTTAACGGCGGCCTGATCCCGTTCTATCTGATGGTCAAGACCCTGGGGATGCTGGATACCTTCTGGGCCCTGTTCATTCCCTCCACCATTTCCATCTGGAACATGATCATCATTCGGAACTTCTTCATGTCCATGCCGGAAAGCCTGGAGGAAAGCGCTATTCTGGACGGGGCGAACGACTTTCAGGTGTATTTCCGCATCATTCTTCCTCTGTCGAAGCCCGTAATAGCCACGATGATCGTGTATACGGCCGTGGGCTTCTGGAACGAGTGGTATAACGCCCTGATTTTTATCACCAGGAACGACGAGCTCACCACGCTTCAGCTTTTGCTGCGGCAGATCCTGACCTCCACCACCGTTACCACCAGCAGCCAGGGCGGCGTCAAGGTGGTCAATTCCGGCATGATGACGCCCTCGGAAAGCCTGAAGATGGCCTCCGTCATGGTGACGACCATCCCGATCATCCTGATCTATCCCTTCATGCAGAAGTATTTTACAAAGGGCCTTATGATCGGTTCCGTCAAAGGCTGAAGGCAGCCGTGCGGAAACAAGAAACTGGATAGAAGCGCAGCGCCGGCCTCATGAAGCTTCGTAAAACAGGATGAAAGCACGATTTGGGCAGCGCCCCGAGCGCTGCCCA